>DASVRL010000351.1:0-17619 GCA_036388635.1 Pyrinomonadaceae bacterium | reverse complement strand
ATCCTGATTCAGGGGCTTTCGCGCGCGGTGGTCGATTCGGTCACGGTCGGCAGCGATTACATCAAGGCGCAGGTGACGCCGATTAACGAGCCGATGATCGTATCCAACACTTTGGAAGTCGAGGCTTTGGTGAGAAACGTGCGCGCTTCGATGGAACGCGCCGCGAGCCTCGGCAAAAACATCTCGCCCGAAGTACTGGCGATTATCGCCAATCTGGAAGACGCCGGACGTCTCGGCGATTTGTCGGCGTCGAATCTGGAACTGAAAGTCGAAGACGCGCAGAGCGTTCTGGACATTTCCGACCCGATTCCGCGTTTGCGCCGCGTCAACGAGCTTTTGAGCAAGGAAATTGACGTTTTGACCGTCCAACAGGAAATCAACACGCAGGCGCGCGCCGACATCGACCGCTCGCAGCGCGAATATTTCCTGCGCCAGCAGCTGAAAGCCATTCAGGGCGAGCTCGGCGAGGGCAACGAGCTTTACGAGGAAATCGAGCAGTATCGCGACAAGATTCTGAAAGCGGAAATGCCTTCGGCGGCGGAAGAAGAAGCTCTGCGCCAGCTGAAAAAGCTCGAACGGATGCACCCGGACACCGCCGAAACCGCGACCCTGCGGAATTGGCTGGACATTATGACCGATTTGCCCTGGGCGAAAGCCTCGAAGGACAATCTGGATTTGAAAAAAGCGCAGAAAATTCTCGACGAAGACCATTACGGCTTGGAAAGAGTCAAGGAGCGCATTATCGAAGCGCTGGCAGTCAGAAAATTGAAGGAAAAGCCGAAAGGCTCGATTCTGTGTTTAGTCGGACCGCCGGGCGTCGGTAAAACATCTCTGGGGCGCTCTATTGCGCGCGCTTTGAACCGTAAATTCGTGCGTCTCAGTTTGGGCGGCTTGCACGACGAAGCGGAAATTCGCGGTCATCGCCGCACCTACGTCGGCGCGATGCCGGGCAGAATCATTCAAGGCATCCAGCAGGCGGGAACGAACAATCCGCTCGTCATTCTGGACGAGATTGACAAAGTCGGCGCCGATTTTCGCGGCGACCCTTCGTCGGCGCTTCTGGAAGTGCTCGACCCGGAACAAAACAGCAGTTTCCGCGATAATTATCTGGGCGTGACGTTCGATTTGTCGAACGTGATGTTTATGACGACCGCCAACGTTCTGGACACGATTCAGCCGCCTTTGCGCGACCGGATGGAAATCATATCGCTTTCCGGCTACACCGAGGAAGAAAAGCTGGAAATCGCCCGTCGCCATCTTTTGCCGAAACAATTGGACGAAAACGGTTTGGAAAAAAGCGACGTTTCATTCTCCAAGAGCGCGATTGCCGGCATCATCGGTCAATACACGCAGGAAGCCGGACTGCGGCAATTGGAACGCGAAATCGGCAAAGTCTGCCGCAAAGTCGCCCGCAAAAAAGCCGAGCTGGAAGACGATTTCGAAATCGTCAAGGTAACTAAAGAAAATCTGCACGAATTCCTGCGCGCGCCGAAAATTTTCGGCGAAACCGCTTTGAAAAAAGACCAAATCGGTATCGTCACCGGCTTGGCGTGGACGGCGGTCGGCGGCGATATTCTGTTTATCGAAGCCATCCGGATGAAAGGTAAGGGAAACCTCGTTTTGACCGGGCAATTGGGCGAGGTGATGCAGGAATCGGCGCGCGCCGCGTTCTCTTATGCGAAGGCGCGCGCATCGGAGCTGGAGATTGACGAGGACGATTTCGAAAAATACGATATTCACGTGCATATACCCGAAGGCGCGATTCCGAAAGACGGACCTTCCGCCGGTATTACAATGGCGACCGCGCTGGTCTCGGTGCTCTCCAGAAGACCCGTTCGGAAGGACTTTGCGATGACCGGCGAGATCACATTAAGAGGCAACGTTCTGCCTGTCGGAGGCGTCAAAGAAAAGATTCTAGCAGCCAGACGCGCGAGAGTGAAAAAAGTTATTCTCCCGGAACCAAACAAACGTGATTTAGAAGATTTACCACAGGAAGTTTTGCGCGATTTGACATTTATATTTGTAGATAACGTGCGGCAGGTTTTCCGCGAGGCATTGCTGGAAAAAGAGCTGCCGGTTGAAAAGTCAAAACGCGCTTCCGCTAAACAGGCGTAAAAACGATTGAAAAAGCTGCTTTTTACGCCTGCGATTTTCATAACAGCCAGATTTTATCGGCTTTCTAAAAATTGACACGGTTTGGTTAGTATGTTACGGTTAAAATTCCGAGTTCTACCGGATTCGCAAAATAATCCGCAAAAAAAGGAACTTTTTTAATCGCACGGCGTTAAACTTTAAACGCGCTGTGAAAGAGATTTTTGGGACGTTTCACTGATTCGCCCTAACCCTGAAGAAAGAAATTCTACAGTAAGGAGTATAGACGAACTTGATGAAAACTAACCTTTTCAAGGTTTTCAGCTTAACCGCAATAATAACATTCAATTTAATTTCCTTCGTTAATGCCCAGGTCAACGGTTCGGGACTCAGAAACGTGCCGGTCGACAACACGGCAGAAGTCAAATTCAATCAGATTTCGGCGGACGCCGGCAGATATTTCAAAGAAGCGATGCTGCATTTCAGAGATAACGAACGCAGCAAAGCCCGCGAAAAATTTGACCGAAGCGTCGAAGTTTTCCTGATGTCGGGCGTTAATGTCCGCGCGAGCAAAAACCTGAACGACTGCTACAATCAATTGATCGAAACGGTTTACCGCATCGAGTTTCCTTCGAATCAGCAGCCGCAAATCCGCAGCCTTTCGGCGACGTGCGGCTGGAATATCGAAAACAAATTAGCCGACGACGTGGTCGCCAAGCTTTCGCAGCCCGCGCCGCAAAACACCGCGCCGGTTGACGACAAGAATCTGGTCACGGCGGTGGTCGATAAAACGAATCAGACGACGTCTCCGCAATCGGGATTTACCGAGCAGGGCTTTGAAGTTTCGCCGCTCGACGAACTGGCGAAACTCGAATTAACGCCGCAGGAGCAGGACGTTGTAAGCGACCCGGTCGTCCAGCAGCAGTACGAGCTGGTCAAGGTCGCGGTCGCCAACAAATCACTCGGATTCAATTTTCAGGTTCATCCGATGATTCAGCAGTATCTGAATTATTATCAGGGACGCGGGCGGCAGACGATGGAAGTCGGTCTTTATCGCTCGGGAATGTTCGTGCGTATGGCGCGCCAGATTTTCCGCGAAGAAGGTATTCCGGAAAATATCGTCTGGCTCGGACAGGTTGAAAGCGCCTGGAAACCTTCGGCTCTGTCGTGGGCGGCGGCTTCCGGCTTGTGGCAATTTATTCCCGGCACGGGTTCGCGTTTCGGGCTTCGCCGCACGGCTTATGTCGATGAAAGAAACGGTTTTGAAAAAGCGACCAAAGCTTCGGCGCAATACTTGAAATTCCTGGCAAACCGCTATAATGGCAACTGGGAACTCGCGCTGGCGGCTTACAATTCCGGTGAAGGAAACGTCGACCGCGCCATCCGCCGCGCCGGAGTTGCCGATTTCTGGGTGGCTTATCCTTACTTGCCGAAGGAAACGCGCAATTACGTGCCGAACATTCTGGCGACGATTTTGATTGCGAATAACCCGCAGCGTTACGGCTTCGGACACGTTCGTCCGGCTCCGGCGCTGAATTACGCGCAGATTCGCGTTCCGCCTTCGACCAGCCTCGGGCTGCTCGCTCAGGCGGCGGATACCAGCATCGAATACCTGCGTTATCTGAATCCGGAACTGCGCTCGAATATGTCGCCGCCCGAACCGTATAACATTCGCGTTCCGGCTGGCAAGGCAAACGAAGTTTTCGCGGTTTTAAGACGCGTTCCGTCTTCAAATCGCAATAACGCGACCGTTGCCAAGGTCGTCGCCGGTGAAACGGTTCAGAATTTAGCCAATCGCACGGGCGTTTCGGTCGAGCAGTTACAGGCAGCAAACGGCGGCGTGATTCCGCAAAACGGTAAGATTATCGTGCCGAACGGCAATAATGTGCGCAAAACGAGCTATCAGCGCCCGACCACGCCGATGACAACTGCGCCGAGCGGCGGAGTGCGCGTCGTCAAAGCGGTGAACGGCGACACGGTGGCGAAACTTGCCGCCCGTCACGGCGCGTCGGCAATCGAAGTCGCTAAATTTAACGGCTTACTGCCTGACTCGCAGCTTCCGGCAGGACGCGAAATCAGAATTCCGAGCCGCTAATTTCGGTTGAAAACATAAAAAAAGTCGCGTTTGAATAGATTTCAAACGCGACTTTTTTTATGCCCGCTTCGCGCTCCAGCCTGAAAATTATTACCGTTCAAAAAACCTTCAACACGAAAATAAATCTATCTGAGCGCCTATTTAGCCGGCGGATTCGGGCGGCTTAAGCGAGAAACGAAAAGCGGGAAACGCTAATCGTTAACGAGCGTTTCCCGCTTTTCGCTCTTTCGACGCTGGCAATTCGACTTGACCGTGATGAAAATTTTCCCTTTTCAATCAGCTGCGCGATTTTGCCGTGAAACCTTGGATAAAGAATTTCGTACTTTGTTGATAAACCGGGCGTCTTAAACAGGGCGTAAAAGTTCCAAAAAACTGTGTTTTCCGTTATACTTCGAAGGCTCGGACTTTCGACAAAAACTTTATCTGAAATTAAACCCGACAGAGTCGAACAACTGCATTTCGTTTTCGGTTAAGTCGCTCAATGAATGTTTAGAGAAAACGGCATTACGGAAGAAAAATTCAACGCGCTTTTAAGCTGGCTCGACGACAATCGCGAAACAGCCGGAGAGAAGTATGAAAAGATTCGCCGGCGCCTGATTCGGATTTTCGTCGGGCGCGGTTGTTTTGAAGCTGAAGAACTGGCTGACGAAACCTTCAACCGCATTACGCAGAAACTGCCGCAATTGATTGATAATTACGCCGGCGACCCGCAGCTTTATTTTTACGGCGTGGCGCATAATATTCATCTGGAGTGGCTGCGCAAACAAAAAAAAATCAAAACTCTCCAATTGACCGAGACGGATAATTACCGGCAAAACGAAACCGCAGCGGAAATCGAATACGAGTGTCTGGAAACTTGTCTGAAAGTTTTGCCTGCCGACCAGCATCTGTTGATTGTCGAATATTACAGGGAAGAAAAACGGGCGAAAATCGAGTTTCGACAGGGATTGGCGAAAAAACTGGAGATCAGCGTCAACGCGCTGCAGGTGAAAACTCATCGAATCCGCGCGCGCCTGCAGAAATGCGTGCAAAATTGTCTGGTCGGGAAAAATTTGTGAAAGATTATGCGGGTTTTTGTCATAAACATATAGAACGGGCAAAAAATGAATGAAGGAAAATCCAGAAGAGCAAAACAAAATCAAAGAATACCTGCTCGGGCAGCTGACCGATGAAGCGCAGCGGCGGCAGATAGAAGAAAAATTGTTTCTCGACGACGATTACGCCGAAAAACTCTCCATCGCCGAAGCCGAATTGATGGAAGAATATCTGGACGGCAATCCGAGCGGCAAAGACCTCAAGTCTTTCGACGAATTTTTTCTCGCCGCGCCGGAAAGAAAAAAACATCTGCAATTGATTAAAAATCTCCGCAAATACGCGGCGCAATCCGCAGACGCTAAACAGTTTCCCGTTAAAGAATCCCGCGAAGAAAAAAAAGCCCTTTTTGATTGGCGCAACTGGTTTGCCGTACCCGCCGTGCGTTTGGCGTTCGTCGCTTTGATTGTTTGCGGCATCGGTTTTGCCGTCTATCGTCTCGCCTTTTCCGAATCGGAGGCGGAAAAAGGTTTGGCGCAGCTGCAAATCGCTTATCGCGGGCAGCGCCCGGTCGAATCGCGCCTGACGGCAAACTTCGATTATGCGCCTTTTGTCGTCACGCGCAGCGGGAGCGGCGAGCAGCCGCAGCCGCCGGTAATCACCGACCCGGCGGCGCGAAAAAGCGCTGAAAGGCTTCTGGACAGCGCGGCGGAAAATTCGTCGGACGCACGCGCGCACCACGCTCGCGGGCTTTTATATTTAGCTGAAAAGAAATTTGACGACGCCTTAAAGGAATTTAATCTCGCTTTGGAAAACGCGCCGCAAAACGCCAAAATTTACAGCGACCTCGGCGCGATTTACCTGGAAAAAGCCCAGCTCGCCAAAGACGCAAACAAAGGCGAAGAGTTTTTTTTAAACGCCAATCTCGGTTTGCAAAATCTTAATCGCGCGCTGGAACTGGACGAAAATCTGCTGGAAGCGCTTTTTAACCGCGCTCTGCTCTTGCAGAAAATACCGCAAATGACCAATCAGGCGCGCGAAGCCTGGAAAAAATATCTGGAAAAGGATTCATCCTCGCGCTGGGCGGACGAAGCGCGCCGAGAAGCGGACGAGCTAACGCAGCAAAGTTTCGCGCCGAAGGATAAAGCGGAGATTTTAAAAGATTTTCTCGAAGCCTTCCGGCAGAGAAACGACCGGCGAACGTGGGAGATTGCCAGCCAGACAAAAGAATTAATAAACGGCATAATGATTTCCCAGCAACTGGCACGAAATTTTTTAGAAGCCGGCGCCGACCCAAGCCGAAAGGAAGAACAAAACGAAATCCTTTCGGCTTTCGTGTATCTGGGCGAATTGGAGCGACAAAACGCCGGCGACCCGTATTTTGCCGAACTGGCGAGCTATTATTCGAAAACGAATCAGACGCAGCGGCAAAAGCTTATCGACGCCCACGCCGCGATGCAGAAAGGTCACGAATTGCTTACGAATCTGGATTATCTACAGGGCTTGGAAGTTTTCGAGCGGGCGAAAAAATTATTCGAGGAAGCGGGCGACAAATGGGAAGCGGGCACTGCCGAATATCAAATCTGTTATTGCCTGTGCCAGCGCGACCGTATTAAGGAAAGCAACGAGCGACTGCTGGCTTTGTCGGCGGCGAGCGAGCAAAAAAAATACAAGTGGCAGCAGGCGCTGGCTGACGGCTGGGTCGGGAGCAATTACATTCTGCTGGGCGAGTATTCGCAGGGAATCGTCTATAGCCAGAAATCGCTGGACGTCGCCGCGGAAATTTCCGACGCCTATAATATCCAGCGGGCTTTGGTTCAGCTGACGGACGTCAACGGGCGCATTCGAGATTCCCGCAAGACATTGGATTACGCTTACCGCGGTCTGATTTTCGAGAGTTCCTATTATTCTATTCCGCGCCAGAGATGGCGAAATATGAATTTTGCGGCGGAGGCTCTTTCGGTTTTCGGATTTAACGAGGCGGCAGCCGCCCTGGGAGAAGAAATGCTTAATCTCGCCCAGACCGAGCTGAAAGACGCCCGGATGACTAACGCGTCGCGTAAAAATCTGGCGATTATTTACGGCAAGCTGCAAAGGCTCCCGCAGGCTTTCAAGCAATCGGACGAGATTCTGCAATTCGCCCGTTCGTCGGCGGCGGTGGACGAGAAAATGAAGCAAAAATTAATCGCCGATTCGACCCGCATTCGCGCCGATTTGCAAAGAGAATCGGGCGACTGCGCGCAGGCGCTGGAAAACTACAATCAAGCGCGGGAATTATACCGGCAGATGGAATTTTCCGCTTCCAATTACCTGTTGGAAAAAGGACGATTGTTTTGCGAAATGGCGCGGAAAAACGACGCGGCGGTCAAAACCGAATTAGTCGAAGTTTTGCAAATGTTCGATGAAAACCGCGAAAAAATCAAGAAGGAATCCGAGCGCAATACGTTTTTCGATGCCGAGCAGGGCGTTTACGACGCGGCGATCGATTACAGCTATTCGCATTTAAAAGACAGCGCGCAGGCGTTTGATTACGCGGAAAATTCGCGGGCGCGGTCGCTGTTGAACCGGATTCACAACGATTTCGTGCAGCCGCTGAATGTCTCGGAAATTCGCCGCCGGATGCCGCCGGACGTGCAAATGATTTATTACGCCGTGCTCGCCGACAAAATTTTGATCTGGCAGATTTCCGAAGCGAAATTTATCCCCGCCGAAAAGCAAATTAAGACGGATGAAATAGAAGCGAAAGTCAGCCGATATATGAAGCTTTTGCTGGAAAAAAACGATGCGGAAGAATTTCGCGAGGCGGCGAAAGAGCTTTACCGGATTTTGATTGCGCCGGTCGAAGCGACGCTCGAACCGGATAAAACTCTGTGTCTGGTCGCCGACAAAATGCTTTTCCGCATACCGTTTGCCGCGCTCGTCTCGCCGCAGACGGATAAATATCTGATTGAAGACTACGCGCTGGTTTCGGCGCCGAGCGCCACCGTTTTTGTCAACGAAACGGAAATCTCCGGACGCAAAGCCGACAATCGTCAGGAAAGCGTTTTAAGCATCGGCAATCCGGCGTTCGCGCGCGGCGGAGAATATGCCGGGCTCAAAGATTTGCCCGCCGCCGCCCGCGAAGCCAGACAAATCGGCGCTTTTTACGAGTCGCCAAAAATTCTGGTCGATAGCCAGGCGACCAAAGAGCAGCTTATTAATAATCTGGACGAAACCGACGTTTTGCATTTCGCCGGTCATTACGTGCCGAACGCCAATTCGCCGGCGGCTTCAAAATTCGTTTTGTCGGAAGGCGGTTTATCGGTCGAGGAAATTACGGAAAGAGCGCTTCCGCGCACGCGTCTGGTAATTTTGTCGGCGTGTGAAACCGGCGTCGAGCGCTTTTATAACGGCGAGGGAATGATCGGCGCGGCGCGGGCTTTTCTGGCTCTGGATGTGCCGCTGGTCGTGGCAAGCCAGTGGTCGGTCGATTCGAAGGCTTCCGCCGAGCTGATGATTAATTTTCATCGCTACCGCAAACAAAAAGATTTGCCGACCATCGCGGCGCTGCGCCGGGCGCAGATTGATTTATTGTCCGACGAAAAATCGCCGTTCCGGCAGCCTTTCTATTGGGCAGGCTTTCTGCCGATTGGCGGATATACGGTTTATTAACAAAAAAAATACAAAATGAATAAATGAACAAAGGAGAAAAATATGAATGTACCACCCGTTACCCACGAAAAAGCGGATAATGCCACCGTAAATGTTTTCATCCACGGTTTAGCGCTGATTTGCTTTAGCCAGACCAATGACCGCGCCGAAACCGGTTTTTTGAAAGTGCAGGACAAAACGCATTTTTACGAAATAAAAGTCTATCGCAATGGCTGCGAGCTGATATGGAATTCAGCCGATTATTTTAAGGATGCGGCGCTGGCGAATTCAATTCTCGTCATCAATGCCGGCAAAACAGGCGTCGGCAGACGTTTCGAATCTCTGGGCGGCAAAGGAAATGATGATGAAGATATAAGGTGGACGGTCGATTTGGACGATGCGCATCTGAGATGTATGAGTTTTGTGCCCAACGCCCAAGACCGAATTCATTCGAGAGTTTACATCAACGACGGAACTTTTTACACCAAAGTCAAAAGCACTTTCAAAGCCATACTTCACAAAGAAGCCGACCCGGCGGTCGCGAAATTTGAAGACTTCGTCGGAAAGGTGGTCGGAGCCACCGTCGAAGGCGACGAGGTTCCGATTGAGCTTCAATTTCCGAACGGTTCGAGGCATCTCATCGGGAGATTTAAAAAAAGCGAGGGTCCTTTTTTCGTTTATCTCGGCTACCGTTGTCAGGGCGCGGATTGTTCGTCGGAAGGAGATTTTCTGCATAATTACGATGTGATGAAGCTTCCGGGCGACGCCCCGCACAAGTTCGACCTGACGTATAGAGACGAGGAAAAGGACTGGGAATACTGTAAAATTAAAGAGCCGGGACAACCGGGATTCGACGCGGTCGAAGAGGCTTGTCAGGCAACGACCAGCGGCGGTTGTTACAAGGAACTGCCAATGTAAGAATATTTACGCGCGGTCGTCGATTCCGATTCGAACGGCGGGTTTTGAGTCATTGCTTCTCATCTTTTCCGAAACTGTGTTATATTTTCTGCCTCGGATTTTACGGAGGTTCAGGCTCAACAAATTTCTCGAAAGCCAGAAAAGAAAATATGCTCTTTCGGACGCTCTCAGCCGCCGTTTACGGAATCGACGCCGACCTCGTGGAAATCGAAGTCAATTTAACGCCCGTCCGCGGCGAAGCCGATAACGCGCCGCCCGTCATTATTGTCGGTTTGCCCGATTTAGCCGTCCGCGAATCCAGAGAAAGAATTCGCGCCGCCATTTCCAACAGCTCTTATTTTTTCCCGTTTCACAAAACGACGATAAATCTCGCGCCCGCCGACGTGCGCAAAGAAGGCGCGAGCTTTGATTTGCCGATTGCGCTGGGAATTTTGGGCGCGAACGGCGATTTGGGCGGCGTCGAAGAATTAAACGAGACGATGAGCGTCGGCGAGCTTTCGCTCGACGGGCGGATTCGCCCGATTCGCGGCGCTCTCTCGATTGCTCTTTTGGCGCGCGAGAAAGGCGTGCGTAATTTGCTGCTGCCCGAAGAAAATGCGCGCGAAGCCGCCGTCGTCAAGGAAATAAGCGTCTACCCGATAAAAAATCTACGCGACGCGGTCGAATTGATTCTGGATTTACGAAACGGAAAAGACACGCGCGTTTTGCCGGTGAAAATCGAGATTTCCGATCTGAGCGCCGCCGACAATCGCTACCAGGTTGATTTCGCAGAGGTTCGCGGGCAGCATCAGGCAAAACGCGCTCTCGAAGTTGCCAGCGCCGGCGGTCATAATATTCTGATGATTGGCAGTCCGGGTTCGGGCAAAACGATGCTCGCGAAACGTCTGCCGACGATTCTGCCGCCGCTGGAATTCGAAGAAGCGCTGGAAATCACGAAAGTTCATTCGGTCGCAGGCTTAACCGGAAAATCCGGTTTGATTGCCGAGCGCCCGTTTCGCAATCCGCACCACACGATTTCCGACGCCGGATTAATCGGCGGCGGCGCGATTCCGCGTCCGGGCGAGGTCAGCTTAGCGCACAACGGCGTTTTGTTTCTGGACGAGCTGCCGGAATTTGACAGAAGCGTGCTGGAAGTTTTGCGCCAGCCGCTCGAAGACAAACAGGTCACCATCAGCCGCGCTTCGATGTCGCTGACGTTTCCCGCGCTTTTTACATTGGTGGCGAGTATGAACCCGTGCCCGTGCGGATATTTCGGCTCGAATCGCGAATGCAAATGCAGCCCGCCGCAAATTCAGCGTTACGTCGGCAAAATTTCGGGACCGCTGCTGGATAGAATCGACATTCACGTCGATGTTCCGGCGGTGAATTTTAAGGAGCTGCGCGGCAAAGGCGTTCCGCCGGGCGAAAGCTCCGCCGCGATTCGCGAAAGAATCGTGCAGGCGCGACAAATTCAGCTTCGACGCTTTGCGGGCGAAAAAGTTTTCTCGAACGCGGCGATGAGTTCCGGGCAAATCCGAAAACATTGCCATCTGGACGCCGAGAGCGAAAGCCTATTAGAGCGCGCGATGCTCCGGCAAGGTTTGTCAGCCCGCGCTCACGACCGAATTTTAAAAGTCGCGCGCACGATTGCCGATTTGGAAGCGAGCGAAAACATCTCGCCGACGCACATCGGCGAAGCCATCGGCTACCGCTCGCTGGACAGAAATTACTGGTCGTGAAATTTTAATTCTGATATGGAAGACAAAGTTCAAAATGCGGAGTTGTTAATCGATATTTTCGGTAAATTCCCATCTTTTCACGATGCCGAAGTGTGGAAAATCACTTTGAATCGAAAGGTGAGCGAAAAGCCTTCGCCGACGCTCGAAGCCTTGATTTATGTTTATTCGTCGGGCAAAAAATGCCTGGTGAATTTGGAGTTTACGGGCTTTTTCGGATTAAAGCTGGAAAATTTCAATCATCAGAACGCGCTCGGCGATTTGGAAATTCGTGAAATCACCGAGCCGGATTTTAATGAATACGGAACGGACGCCAGACTTCTCGGCGTGACCGGAAAAAATGAAATTCAAAGACTGAAATTTTATGTCAAGTTTCATTACTGCTTCGGCGTCGAGGCGGAATTTTTGTGCAGTTCCGTCAGCGTCGCTTCCGTCGAGCCGGTCGATTATTGAAATAAAAGAGACGGGCGAAAATTTCTTTGCCAAATTTGAAATAAAAAAGTAAAATCATTTTGCTCTTGCATCAGGCAACTAAATTTTGGAGGTTGCACATCATAGACAGGGACGAAGTTTTACATTCCGAAAACGAGCTTTTAGGGGCAAATATGGACTTAACCGCAGCCGCAGTTGTGACCGGTGACGAAGTGCCGTTTCCTACTGTTGAGGAAAACTGCAAAAGCGTTCCTGTAAGTGTTTCTCCGTCTGTTAATTCAACAGAAACCGTTATTAAAGCAAACGATTCCGACTTTGAACTCGCGCAGAAAGCCGCATCGGGAAATATGGCGGCGTTCGAGCGCATCTACGAGCGTTATCATCGCCGGACTTACAGCCTGTGTCTGAGGATGACGAACAGCGCGACCGAAGCCGAAGATTTGACGCAGGAAGTTTTTATCCAGCTGTTTCGAAAAATCGGCAGCTTTCGCGGCGAATCGGCTTTTTCGACCTGGCTGCACCGGATGACTATTAATCAGGTTCTGATGCATTTTCGGCGGCGCGGCGTGCAGAACGAAAAAACCACCGAAGACGGCGAAATGCCGGAACAAATCGTTAAGGGCACGGAAAATTACAATAAGATGCCGATTCTCGACCGAATCGCCATCGACAAAGCCATCTCGGAGCTTCCGAACGGCTATCGCACCGTTTTTGTGCTGCATGATGTGGAAGGTTTCGAGCACGAGGAAATCGCTCGGATGCTCGGTCTTTCCGTCGGGACATCAAAATCGCAATTGCACAAGGCGCGACTGAAACTGCGCGGTCTGCTCCGAAAGGTTGCGGAAAGCAAAGCTTAAAACAATTGGCGGAAAAACTTTAATCTAATAAGGCAACCCAAACAAGAGGTTCGGTAATCATATTTTTAGCGAACAAGCGGTAATTGCTATAAATAAATCTCTTAGGCTTATGAATTGCGAAAATTGTCAAAATTTTCTGAGTAGTTTTCTGGACGGCGACCTTGACGCGAGCGCCGCGTCGAGCGTCAAAGCGCATCTGGCTTTATGCCGGGAATGCGCGGAAATTTGCGAAGATTTTGCTTCAATAATCGGTTTTTGCGGCAGCCCGGCAAACACGGAAATCCCGCCGCCCAATTCGCAGGCTCTCTGGTGCCGCATCAACAACATCATCGAAACCGAAATCAAGCCCGAACTGGAAATCGTCAACACGCCGAAACCGCGCAGATTGTCTCTGCTCTGGAATCGCACGTGGTCGCTTTCCTTTACGCAAGCCTTTTCAGCGGTTATGGGCGTCGCCGTCATCAGCTCGCTTTTAACGGTTATCGGCATTAAAAATTTTGTGCTTTCAGGCAGCGGCGAGCCGGGCGCGCAGCCGAGCACTTTTGAAAAAGTTCTGGGTCAGGTCGGCGTGATCGAAACGCCGCAGGCGACGCGCGAAAAACGCCTGAAAGAACAACAGGTCGCCATCGAATACTGGAATAAACGCGTCGAAGCGCGCCGCCAGCAATGGGATAAAAACATTCGCGCCGCCTTTGAGCGCAATCTGAGCGAGATTGACCAGGCGGTCAACGAATACAATCAGATTTTAGAGACCAATCCGCAGGACGACATTTCCAGCGAAATGCTCGACACCACTTTAAACGAAAAAATGGAGCTTCTGCGTCAATTTTCCGAATTATAAATGAGCCATCTTTGAAATGAGTTGTTTGTTAAAAAAACTGCTGGACAAAAAAACTACGATTTTTCTCTTGAGCGTAGTTTTTTTCTTTGTGTCTTCCAGCCAGCAGGAAATTTTCGCCCAGAAGAGTTTCTCGAAAAATTATCCCGCCAGTAAAAACGTCAATCTCCAGTTAACGAATCGCACCGGCACGGTCGAGGTTCAGGGCTGGAACAAAGACAGCGTGCAGATTTCGGCTTATCTGGAAGCGCCGGCGGCGAATATCATCCCGCAATCTTTGAGCGGCACGATTCTGATAAACGTCGTCAAGGACAATCAGGGCAGAAACGAAGTCGGCAACGTGAATTTCAAAATCAAGGTTCCGCATTATTCTTCCGTTAATATCGAAACCGTGATGGGCAACCTGAGCGTCAGCAACGTCGCGGGCGGATTTGTCCGCGCGCATATCGCCTCGGACGGCGACATCACTTTAACGAACATCTCGGCGGCTTCGGTTTCCGCCGAAAACGGCATCGGCGATATATTTTTCGACGGCGATATAAAACCCGGCGGGCGTTATCGTTTTACGTCGATGCGCGGCGCGATAAATTTGCGCATTCCTTTTGAATCTTCGTTCAGCCTGGTGGCGACCGCGCCTTCGACGCGCAATATCAATCTCAGCTCGCTCGAAAACGCCGGTCTCCGATTCGTCAGCGAAGGTCGCCGCGTGGTCGGAAAAATCGGCGACGGCAGCGCCACTATAAACGTCGTCAACCAGCGCGGCAGCATCGCCTTTATCAGAAGATAAAAATAAAATTATTGGCTTTTATCTTTCGACTTTGTTATCATCCACGCGTGACCTTCTTCTCCCGCCGCTTCAAAACAATGAAAATAAATATCAAAATCTTTTTTGCCGTCGTCTGCCTTTATTTGTGCGCGCCGGCTCTGGCTTCTTCGCAAACCGCGCCGCAGCTGGTTAAGCGCACGACCTACAAATCGGAAAAAATCGACTTCGGCGCGGGCGGAACCGTGACGATTGTCGGCGCGCCGAACGGTTCGATCACCATCGAAGGCTGGCAGAAAAACGAGATTGAAGTGCAGGCGGAAATCGAGATTCAGGCGGCGACCGAAGCCGATCTGGCGCTGCTCTCGCAGGTCAACGGTTTTGTTCTGGACGAAGATTTCGGTCACGCGCGCATCGTCAGCGTCGGCACGCACGACCGCGATTATATGAAGCGCGTGGCGAAAAAATTTCCGAAACAGCTTTTGGGCGTGCCTTTTAAAATAGATTTTCGCATCAAGGTTCCGATTTATTGCGATTTGGAAATCAACGGCGGCAAAGGCGATTTGACGCTTTCGATGGTCGAAGGCGCGATGATGATAAAGTTTCTGGAATCGAACGCCAAGATGGATTTGGTCGGCGGCTCGATAGACGCCACGTTCGGCGTCGGCAACGTCGACGTCAAAATCGCCAAGTCCAGCTGGCGCGGGCGACAACTGAACGTCGGTCTGGCGAGCGGCACGCTCAACGTCCAGTTTCCGCAGAATCTGAGCGCCGATTTAAACGCCAGCATTTTGAAAACCGGAAAAATCGAAAGCTCGCTGGAAAATCTGAAACCGCGCGAGCGCGCCAAATTCAGCGAAAAATCGATCATCGCCCGCGCCGGAAACGGCGGCGCGCTGCTGTCGTTTACGGTCGGCGACGGCGGCTTGAAACTGAGCCACTGGTAAACAAACAAAACCGATTTGAATTTTATAAAAGGAAAGTGATACGTTATGTTTCGTAACCATCGCTTTCCTTTTTTTAGACAAACATTTTATGACGATAAAATCCGACGTTTGGCTTCGCCGAATGGCTGAAGAACAGAAAATGATTGACCCGTTTCTGCCCGAACTGGTCAGAGAAACAAACGGCAGCCGGATAATCAGCGCCGGCGCTTCGAGTTACGGCTACGATATGCGCCTGGCGGACGACGGCTTTCGTATTTTTTCCTCCGTTTACGGGCTGGAAATCGACCCGAAGCATTTTGACGAAAATTCATTGATTGAACCGATGCTTTACACGGCTGAAGACGGCTCGAAATATTATCTTCTGCCGCCGCATCATTACGGTTTGGGCGTCACGGTCGAAACTTTTCAAATGCCGCGCAATGTAACGGGAATCGCGCTCGGAAAATCAACCTACGCCCGCGCCGGGCTGCTGGTCAATACGACGCCGCTCGAAGCCGGCTGGACGGGACGCCTCGTCGTCGAAATCGCAAATCTGGCAAATCTGCCCTTGCGCGTCTACGTCAACGAAGGCATCGGTCAGATTCTCTTTTTTGAATCAGACGAAAACTGCGCCGTTTCTTATTCAGACCGAGGCGGAAAATATCAAGGGCAGACAGGATTGACCTACGCGAAAGTTTAAGAAATTTTTTTTGTGTAATTGGAAGCATCGATTGTCCGTTTTGGACAGCGGATGCTTCCTTCCTAAAACGGACAATCGATGCTTCCCTGACATTTCAAAAAAATTAATACTTCGATTTAAAAGGTATAGCAATGTTGCTTTTAATTTTGAATAAGACTTTTTTGAAGTTTCCGTCATTATAGCCGCACGAGAGACGCGCTTTAATTCTTTCTTCCGAAGGATACATATTTTCTTCAATAAGTTCCCGCACCGCTTTTTCAACCTCCGATTCTAACTGCTTCAGGGTTTTCTCGCGCTCCGCTATAACGTATTCGCCGTAGCGATGAACTATTTTTCTATACTGGTCTGGAAACTTGTAGTGTAAATGGCCACGCGTAATTCCTAATCGTTCGGCTACTTCGGAAGCTGAGGGAGGCGGATCTTCCTCCGTAACGTTTTCTATAAACCGGTTTAATGTTTCTTCACTGCCAAGTAACTGGTTTCTATAAGAATTGAACCGGCGCGAAATATATCTACAATGCCAGGAGAATTTCTGTTGATAACGATAACCGGTATTTTTGCAGCCGAAACGACGCAGGACGCTTTGCAATGATGGCGGAGGATTTTCTTCTATTGCCGCGCGTAAAATTTCTTTTGCTTCTTCGTCGGTTACCGATATACCGGAAGCCTTAAATTCCTTATATCGTAAAACTATGCGGTCGTATAGATCAGGATAATTTCGATATAACTTACTATCGCGCCATCCTAACCTGCGCGCCGTTTCGCGCGCGGAAACCGGCGGATTTTCAGTTAGTATCTTTTCCAGATACGTCGTTACCTGTTCTTTCGATTCTTTAATTTCGTCAGGCAGCCCGTATTTAAGCGAATAATTCTTCATTCCGTTTTGCACTTCAGGCAGGCAGGCGCTTCCGACGGGAAGATGCGAGTTCAGGTTAAGAAATAAACTTTCCGGCGCTAAATCCAGCGCAAAGCAAATTCGCGTCAACATCTCCATGGTTGGCATCGAACAGCCTTTAAGTAAGCGGCGCACGGTAACATGCCAGGTTTCGGTCATGGACGCGAATTCGTTGATGCTTCCGAAGCAGATTTGTTCAATGCATAATTTCAGGTTGGCAATAAAATTCTCCGGCGTATGTCTGGCCGGATCGAGTTGCGTTCCGCAGGAAAGCAGCTTTTCGGCCGCGCCGGCAATCCATAAAGCTTGTAATGTCTTTTTGTTGACTAAAATATTCGTATTATAATCTTCCGTCCGCCCGAGCCATTTCAAACAATGCGCGCAAAAACCGCTGCGGCTATTATTGCCTAGATGTTTCTGCGTTTTACGGCAATAAGGACAAACATTGACCAGATAGGTTCGGTGAAGCGGGCAAACCGTAACGCAGTTAAGCGACCAGACAAGCTTTTCATACATAAAGCCATGCCTGTGGAACTGCTCGTTAAAGCAGGCGGGACACCAAGCGCGTAATTGATCCAACAATTTATGCCGTGAAATCAAGTGTTTCCACGGCAGCAGCGTATGGTATTTAATGGCCGGTATTGAGGTTGCCGTTTCAATCAGCTTTCCAATTGTTTCGGCGGTTTTACCCATCCCGTTAATAGTTCGCGCCGTTATAGCCGGAATA
>DASVRL010000350.1:0-5725 GCA_036388635.1 Pyrinomonadaceae bacterium | reverse complement strand
CCCCCCGGCGATAAGATTATTTTTTCGCTTCGAGCAATTTCAAAGTCTTTTCCGCTTCCGCGCGAAACTGGCTTTGCGGGAAGGTTTCGGTCAGTTGTTTCAGGTAGGCAGCGGCGTCTTCGCGTAGTTTTTCGGGCGCGTATTTTTCCTTTTCCTGCTGGAAATTCGGGTTGATTTTCTGCTTGCCTTTATTCAGCGAAAGATAATAGCTGCTCATTCCCGACAGGTATAAAACCTCGTCCATCTTGGAAAAAACCGGGTTGGCGGCGATGATTTCCTCGCAGCGCATCAGCACGCCTTTGTAAGCTTTGCGCAGGCGGAAAGCCTGCCTGGCGACTTCCAGATTGTGCATCGCGTCGGCTTCCAGAATCGGGTCGCGGACTTCTTTCGGCTCAATCTGCTTTTGCGCGGAAACATTTGCGGAAAACACGAAAAGACACGCGATAAAACTCAAAAATAAAAATGCTTTTTTCATAAATTGCAAAACTCCTGCCCGTTTTGATGCGGCGAAATTATTTGAAGTTTGATGCCGACAAAGAAAAACGCGGAACGCGTGAATTAGATGCGCAGAATCTGCAATTCCGCGTTCACGCGTTCCGCCTGCATCGTTTATTCGCCCGTCGCGGCTTTCGGCGCGTATTTGCCGATAATCGCTTCCAGCCGTTTCGCCGTTTCCGGATTCCACGCTTCGGGCGCGGTGAAAATTGCGCTGCGCGTTGAGCCTTCAAACGGGTTCGGCGTGTTCTTAGACGCGACGCGCCGGACGGCTTCTTTTAAAACAAGCTGCGCGTTGCGCACGTTTTTGTGCAGGTATTCGATGACCATATCGACCGAAACGTCGTCGTGACCTTCGTGCCAGCAGTCGTAATCGGTGACGAGCGCCAGCGTCGCGTAGGCGATTTCGGCTTCGCGCGCCAGTTTGGCTTCCTGCAAATTCGTCATTCCGATAATGTCCATTCCCCACGCGCGATAAACGTTCGATTCGGCTTTGGTCGAAAACGCCGGACCTTCCATACACAGGTAAGTTCCGCCGCGATGAACCTTTAAGCCTTCGACCGCTTTACAGGATTCTTCCAGAATGCCGCCTAATTCATCGCAAACCGGATGCGCGAAAGTAATATGCCCGACAATGCCTGCGCCGAAAAACGTCGATTCTTCGGCGCGGGCGCGCGTGCGGTCGAAAAACTGGTCGGGAATCACCATATCGGTCGGCGCGTATTGTTCCTGCAAAGAACCGACCGCCGAAACCGACAAAATATAATCGACGCCCAGAAGTTTCATCGCGTAGATGTTGGCGCGAAAGGGAAGTTCCGAAGGCGTCAGTTTGTGCCCGCGCCCGTGACGCGGCAGAAACGCCACGCGTTCGCCTTCCAGCGTGCCGATAATAAAAGCGTCGGACGGTTTGCCGAAAGGCGTCTCGACCTCGATTTCTTTAATGTCCGTCAATTCCGGCATCTGGTATAAACCGCTGCCGCCGATGATTCCGATTTTTACTTGTTCCATATTTATTATGTATTTATATCTTTTTACCAGTTGAATTTCTCGTTTTTATATAAATTGCCTTTTATCATTTTTCCGGATGCATAAACAGCAACCTTCTCGAGCTGCTTTATTTCTTCGATATCTTCAATTCTATTACACTCAAACAGGAGAACCTTTTTTAGTTTTTTCAGATGTGTTAATCCGGGAAGTTTTCTGATTTTGGAAACGTATAAAAGCTCGATTTCCTCAAGATTATGCAATTCTTCTATAAAATCGATATTGTCGATTTTACTGTTGGCTTTAATCCATATTTTTTTCAGACTCGGAAGATTTTTCAAATATTCAAAACTTCCGACGCGGCTCCCGTAATTTCCAAAAGCTTCAATCGGCAAATTTTCAAGAAAATCAAAACCTGAAAGTTTAGTCGAAGCAAACCGGATGCTTTTTAGAAGTTTAAGATTTGCAATAGTATCAACTAAATCCTTGTAATCGCCCTGTAAATCGAGGCTTTCCAAAGTCTTATTAAAATCCTTAAGAAAACCGAGACCGATTTTAGGTTGCGGCTGCCTGAACCCGAATCCTAAATGCACAAGTTTTTTCAACTTGTAGAGCGGCTCGAATGATTGAAAAACGTCTGAATCCCAATCGAATCTTTCGACCTCGGACAAATGATTTAAGAAACCGGCGTCAGCCCAAAAATCAGAATAGCCGTAAATTCTTAAAGTCAAATCTTTTCGTTTCCTGAATAAAATTTT
This sequence comes from Pyrinomonadaceae bacterium, assembly GCA_036388635.1. Lineage (GTDB taxonomy): Bacteria > Acidobacteriota > Blastocatellia > Pyrinomonadales > Pyrinomonadaceae > JALZHR01. The sequence continues at coordinate 3,488 of DASVRL010000350.1, read as the reverse complement.
GTCGAGATTGGCTAAAGTTTCATCGTCGGGTCGGTAATCATAAAGCTGAATGACTTTTAACCTTTTTTCATCTGAAAGTCGGTTAGCGATTGCTTTATTTAGCGGCTTTGAAATTTGGAATCTATCCGAAGATATCAGACCTTCCATAAAAACCGAACAAAACCCAAGCCGCCCGGCGGTTCGCGCTTGTTATTCGAATCTCTAATTTATTTTTTCCCGCAATCAGCGACGTCGACGTATTTCGCCGGTTCTCAGGCGTTTCTTTTTAAATTTCTACCGTCTTCGTTTTTCCCTCGATTTCCGTCAGACGGCACAGCGGCGTTTCAAAATCGTGATAGAAAAGGCAAATCCAGTTTTCACGCGCGGCGAGCGGCAGAATTTGTTTTTTAAATTCCAGCGTTTCGGTCGGATACAAATCGTAGCCCATAATCCAGGGCAAAGCCAGATGATGACGCGTCGGAATCAAATCCGCGAAACCGTAAAGCGTTTCGCCGCCGCGCCGCAAACAAACGGTCTGCATCGTTTCGGAATGCCCGCGCGCGTTTTCTATCGCCAAACCTTCGACGACTTCGTAAACGTCGGGCTTGAGTTCAAGCTGACCGCTTGCTTGCAAAGGTCGCCAGTTTTCCGAAAGATAGCTGGCGCGGTCGCGCTCGTGCGGGTTTTCCGCGTGTTCAAGCTCGGATTCGGAAACGAAATAGCGCGCGTTCGGAAATTGCGGAACTATCGAACTCGTCCCGCGTTCAAAAACGGTATTGCCGCCCGCGTGGTCGAAATGCAGATGCGTATTGACGACAATCGAAATGTCTTCGCGCCGATAGCCGGTTTTTTCAAAAAGCGTCTCGGCAAAAGGTTTCGTGCGGAAAATGCCGTATGTCCGCGTCTGCTTTTCCGTCCATTTTTCGCCGATGCCGGTTTCGATTAGGATTTTTTCGCGCGGCGTTTCGACAAACAGGCAGTTCATATTCAGACGAATCCGATTCAATTCGTCCGGCGGCGAGACGCGCTCCCAAACGACGCGCGGGACGACTCCGAACATCGCCCCGCCGTCCAATCTGAATTCCGTATCGGGAATTATTTCGATTCGGTAATCGCCAAGCTGCATAATTTGCAGAAAGTTGCGGAGAGTTGCAGAAAGCCGGCGAAGATTAAAATTCCGAACTGTTTTTAACTATCCGCCACTTTCTGCAACTCTCTTTTAACTATTTTTTCTTCGGCTCAGGCTTTTTCTCCGTCTTGCCTTTCGGCGTATCGGTTTCAACGCCGACCGGCGGTTGCTGCATTTGCTGCATCTGCTGCTGCATCTGCATTTCCTGCATCTTCTTCATCTGTTCGAGCTGTTCGGCGGAAGGTTCGGGAACGGCGAAATCGTCGGGAATCTCAACCGGATTCTTTGCCAGAATTTCGTCCATTGCCTTTTTCTCTTTTTCTTCTTCGAGCTGCGCGCGAACTTTATCTTCGGCAGACATCGGCTGCATACGCGGATTTTCCGGGTCGGTAATCATCGTCGAAATCAGAATATGGCGCGCGTCGAAAGTCGGCGCTTCCTGACCGCCGGCGTCTTTTGCCGTGCCTTTCTTTTCTAGTTTGATGATGTGATAACCGAATTTGCTTTCGACCAGCTGCGGCGCGACTTGTCCGGGTTCGAGCCCGAGCGCGACGGTTTCAAATTCGGGAACGAACTGTCCCTGACGAACGTTTTCGTAAAGCCCGCCTTTGTCTTTACTGCCCGGGTCTTCGGAGAATTCTTTCGCCAGCGCGGTGAAATCTTCGCCCTTTTGAACGCGCGCCAGAATTTCTTCGGCTTTCGCTCTCTTTTCCTTTTTCGTATCCAATTCGGGATGCGCTTTCAGATAGTTTTGAACGTCTTCGTCGGTCACTTTTATTTTTTCTTTCAGGACTTTATCGGCGTAGCGACGCGCGAGAAACTGTTCCTGCTGAAGCTTGACCTGAAGCTCGACTTTTTTGTTGTATTCTTCGCCGAGCTCGCCTTTTTTCGAATCGGCTTCCTTTTCGTAGATTCGGGCTTTGGCGTAGAAATCGCGCGCCGAGGCGAGTTGTTCTTCGGTCGGCTCGCGGTCTTTCGGAATACGACCTTCTTCTTTCGCCTGTTCGATTTTTTTGCCGATAAAGGTTTTAAATTTCGTTTCGTTAGCCGCGTCGCCGTAGAAAGCTTTCACTTCGTCTTCGCTGATAAAACCGAAAGGCGGCATCGGACCTTTATCGGCGTTTTTCTTTTTGTCGTAGCTGGCGGCGACGATTTCCGTGCGGATGGATTCGAGTTCTTCCTTGACTTCCGGGTCGTTTGCCATTCCGTCTTTACGCGCCTGGCTCGCCATCGCCAGCGTTTGTTTCAGGCTTTCGACGATTTTCTTTTTGGTTTCGGGATTTTCGGAAAGCTGTTTGAGCGCCATCGGATTTTCGTCTTTTAATAAAAGAGCGATGTCGTCATTGCTCAGCTTGGTGAGACCGCTGCTGCCGTGACCGGCGCCGGCTTTGATTTTCCAGACCAGAAGTCCCGCGCCGAGCGCGAGAATCACGAAAACCACCAGCAAGCCTTTGACCGCCGAAGACATTCCGCCGCGTCCGGTTGCCGCTGCCGCGCTCGAAACGGTCGAAGTTTTGGTTTCAGTATTTCCGAACGTTGTTTCTGGCGTCGCGCTGAAATCTTCGGTCGCCGCAGTTTCGTCTTTCGGCATTTCGGGCGTCTCTATTTCAGACGCCGGTGAGGAGGTCGCGGCGGTTTCTTCCGCGGCGTCTTCCGAATTCAATCTATCTTTATTATCTTCCATAATTTTTATAAAAAACTCCTGACACTAATTTTCTTGTTTTTGAACCAGTTCCAACAAAACCCCGCTTGCAGATGACGGATGAACAAAGGCGACCAGACAATTTTCCGCGCCGATTCTAGGCTGTTCATCAATTAAACGCGCGCCTTCGCTTTTTAGTTTCAAAAGCGCGGCTTCGATATCTTCGACCTCGACGGCGATATGATGAATGCCGCCGCCGCGTTTTTCCAGAAATTTTGAAATCGGCGAATCCGCGCTGGTCGGCTCTAAAAGCTCGATGCGGGTTTCGCCGATCGGCAGCATCGCCACGCGCACTTTCTGGTCTTCGACCACTTCGGTATGAACGTTTTCCAAACCCAGAGCGTTTTCCCAGAACTTCAAAGCTTCTTCGATGCCTTTGGTGGCAATGCCGAGATGATTTATTTTCATAGATAGCTGATAGCTGACGGCTAAAGGCTGTCGGCTTTTTGTTTTAAGATTTCCTCGACCGCCGAATAGGGGTCGCGTTTTTTTTCGGCGACTTCCTGTGCCAGTTGTTCGAGTTTTTCGCTCGTTCCGTCGATATTTAAAACGCGGGCGAGTAATTTTTCCTGTAAAAGCTCCAGGAGTCTCCACTTGGCGATGGATTTTCGGCGTTCCAAATTCTCGCTTTGTTTCTGGAAATCGTTGTAGCTTTCGATGGCTTTCGACAAATCTTCG
>DASVRL010000349.1:0-23597 GCA_036388635.1 Pyrinomonadaceae bacterium | reverse complement strand
ACCAAACCGCTGACCAATTTCACGCCCGAAGGAATTTTTCCGAAATATGAAGAAGCGCGCAAAAAAGTTTACGCCGAAGAATTAAAGAAAGCCGGGATTTCCGAAGAAGACTGGAACCGTCGCACCTTCGACCCGGAACGTGCGCGAAAACTTCTGACCGAAGCCGGTTTTCCGGTGCAGAAAACCGCGACCGGCTGGGCGTGCCCGACTTTTCCGGCTGACCAGGTGCAGATCAACTACAACACCGCCGAATCGAACAAAGCCGCCGCCGAGTTTAACCAGGCGCAGTGGAAGCAGAATCTCGGCATCGAAATTCCGCTCAAGAATATGGAGTGGAAAACGTTTCTGAATTATCGCTCGAAGGTCGAATATCGGGGCTTTGCGCGCAACGGCTGGGTCGGCGATTATATGGACCCGTTCACGTTTCTGAATCTTTTCTACTCGCCGCAGAACGACGGCGCGACCGGCTGGTGGGACCCGAAATTCGACAAGATGCTCGACGACGCGAACCGTGAAACCGACCCGAACAAACGTTTCGAGATTCTGGCGCGCGCCGAGTTTTACGTTATCTCGCAGCAAATCGTGATTCCGCTTCAGACGCAGGCGACCAACTGGATTAAAAAGCCTTATATTAAGGGTTTATATCCGAATCCGGGCACGCTGCACGCTTGGAAATTCGTCTATATCGAGCGCGACACCGCCAAATGGGACAAGGACGTCGACAACATTATGACGAACAAAGACGCGGCGGTCGAAGAACAGGTCGGCAAATTAATGGAGTCGCAGAAGCAATTCGAACAGGCGAAAACAACCGCCAATACAGCCGAATAGATTAGAGGGAAAATGTTAAGTTTCATTATTCGCAGATTGTTAATCATCGTTCCGATGGCATTACTGGTCGTGACGGTCACCTGGGGACTGGTGCGGATGGCGCCGGGAAATTTTTACGATAACGAAAAAGCCCTGCCGCCGGCGGTCAAAGCCAACATTATCAAAAAATACGGCTTGGACAAGCAATGGTATGAGCAGTATGGACTTATGATGTGGAACATCGTGCGCGGCGATTTCGGCGATTCCGTCCGGTACGAAGGGCAATCGGTCAACGAAATCATCTGGCGTCATCTACCGTATTCGGCAACCATCGGAATTCTCGCCTATCTGCTGGCTCTGGTCATCGGTCTTGCCGCCGGAATCATCTCCTCGCTCAAGCAAAACACGGCGTTCGACTACGTTTCGATGTCGCTGGCGATGCTCGGGCAATCGGTGCCGAATTTCGTTATCGGTCCGATTCTGGTTTTGATTTTTTCGCTCTGGCTGTATATTTTTCCGCCGGCGCGCTGGGGCGGAATTTTAAGTATTGTAATGCCGGTCATCACGCTGGCGGCGATTTACGCGGCGTATATCGCGCGGCTGACGCGCGCCGGAATGCTTGAGGTTCTGCGCTCGGATTACATCCGCACGGCGCGGGCGAAAGGCTTGGACGAAAAGACGGTTTTGCTGCGTCACGCCGTGCGCGGCGGTTTGATCCCGGTCGTTTCATTTACCGGTCCGGCGCTGGCGGCGCTCTTGGCGGGAACGGTCGTCGTCGAAAGAGTTTTCGCCATTCCCGGTTTAGGCAATATTTTTATTCAATCGGTTTTAAATCGCGACGAGCCTTTGATTTTGGGCATCGTCGCTTTTATTTCGATTATGATTATGGTCTTCAACCTGCTGGTTGATATTTCATACGCATTTTTAGACCCGCGGATTCGTTACGAGTAAAGGTGGTTATGGAAGAGAATCAAAAAGTTGTTAAAGGCGCGTCGCTCTGGCGCGACGCGTGGAAGCGTCTATTGAAAAACAAGCTCGCCGTTTTCGGTCTGGTGGTCATCTGTCTGATTGCCGTTGCCGTCACGGTCGGACCTTTCTTTCTACAAAAGCTTGCCGGAATTACGCCCGACGGAATGCCGGCGAGCGGCGACCTTTTCAAATCTTCGCCGCCGTCGCGGCGCAACTGGATGGGCACGGACGACGCCGGACGCGATATTTTCGCGCGCGTCCTTCAGGGCGGACAAATTTCGCTGATGGTCGGCATTATCTCGACGGTCGTATCCTTGCTGGTCGGCGTCAGTTACGGCGCGATTGCCGGTTATCTGGGCGGGCGCATCGACAATCTGATGATGAGAATCGTGGACATTCTGTATTCGATTCCCTACATTCTCATCGTCATCGTTCTGCTGTCGGTTTTCGGCGGACCGAACACGCCGCAGTGGATTCAGTCGCTGGCAAATAATTTCGGCGGCGGGCAGGGCTTGAGCCAGATTTTTCTTTTGTTTTTCGCGCTCGGGCTGGTTTCGTGGCTGACGATGGCGCGCGTCGTGCGCGGGCAGATTCTGAGCCTGAAAAATCAGGAATTCGTGATGGCGGCGCGGGCGACCGGCGTTTCGACGCCGGCGATTATCTTTCGCCATCTGGTTCCGAACGCGCTCGGTCCGGTGATCGTCTACGCGACGCTGACGATTCCTTCCGTGATGCTGACCGAGGCGTTTCTGTCGTTTCTCGGCATCGGCGTGCAGGCGCCTTACGCTTCGTGGGGCAGTCTCGCCAATGAAGGCATCAAAAATATCTCGGTTTTCCCGTGGCAGCTTATTTTTCCGGGCGTGACGATGGCTCTGACACTTTTCTCACTGAACTTTTTGGGCGACGGTTTGCGCGACGCGCTCGACCCGCAGACGAGAAAATTCTAGGAGCTTTCAATTAATTGATGAGGATAAAAATTTTTCTTTTGATATTTTCGGCTTTGATTTGTTTTTCGTCTTCGGCACGGGCTGTCAATGCGCAAAACAGTAAACTTTCGACGCCGAAGCCGAACGTTATCAGAGAAGGCGCCGGCATCGAAGGCATCATCGTCGGCAAATCGACGATGGACGATGTCGTTAAAAAATTCGGCAGGGATTATAACTGGATAACCAACAAAAAATATTCCTACCAGTTGAGTTACTCGAAACTGGGTTTGTCATTTTACATTTGTCAGGCTGATAAGAGCAAGGAAATCTTCGTCATCGAAATCAAATCGCCATACCGCGCCAAAACCAGCCGCGGCGTCGTTTTGGGACAAAGCACGGTCGAAGACATCGAGAAAATTTACGGGAAACTGAAAACCGGGCTGGAATATCGCGGCATCAGTTTTTATTACAACCGCACCGGCAAAAAGCGAATTGTATCGACAATTGACGTTACGGAAAATTCGGGCATCCGGCAATGCAAGGAAACTAAATAACCAAACGATGAGCGAAAACAACGGCAGCATTTTAAAGGTCAACAATCTGAAAACTTATTTTCAGACGGAAGACGGCGTCGTCAAAGCGGTTGACGGAATTACGTTCGAGCTGAAAAAAGGCGAAACGCTCGGAATCGTCGGCGAGTCGGGCAGCGGAAAATCGGTGACGAATCTTTCGGTGATGCGCCTGATTCCCGAACCGCCGGGAAAAATCGTGGATGGCGATATTATTTTTGACGGCATCGACGTGCGCAAGCTCTCGATTGACGACGTGCGCAGCATCCGCGGCAAGCGCATCGCGATGATTTTCCAGGACCCGATGACGTCGCTCAATCCTTACCTGAGAATTTCCACGCAGTTGATGGAAGTCACGCGGCTGCATCTCGGGCACACGAAACAACAAGCTTACGAACACGCGATAAAAATGCTGAAAACCGTCGGCATTCCCGACGCGGAAAATCGCGTTGACGGCTATCCGCATGAATTTTCCGGCGGAATGCGCCAGCGCGTGATGATTGCGATGGCTTTGTCGTGCGACCCGGAACTGCTGATTGCCGACGAGCCGACAACGGCGCTAGACGTGACGATTCAGGCGCAGATTCTGGAGCTTATCAAAGATTTGAAAGCGAGAATGGGAACCAGCGTCATTCTGATTACACACGATTTGGGCGTCGTCGCCGGGATGACCGAAAAAATTATCGTGATGTATGCCGGAAAAGTTTTCGAGCAGGCGCCGACCGACGAGCTTTTCGCCACGCCCGCCAATCCTTATACGAAAGGCTTGCTCAAGAGCGTTCCCGACCCGGCGCACGAAGACGGGACCGAGCTTTACCAGATTCCCGGGCTTCCGCCCGATGTCGCGCATCTGCCGCCGGGCTGTCCATTTTCGCCGCGCTGCGATTATGCGCAGGAAATCTGTCATCGCGAATATCCGCCGTTTGTGCAGATAAACGAAAATCATCATTCGCTCTGCCATTTCGCGCGCGAAGTTTACGCGGAATCCGTCGTGGAAAATGAAAATAAAGCTTCTGCCAGAGCCGATTTGCAGATGAAGATCGATGAGTAACAACATTATTTATGAATGAACACGGAGACAATTTAATTTCGATTCAAAACCTGAAAGTCCATTACAAAACGGGCGGCGGGCTTTTCAAGGAAACAAAGCACGTCAAAGCCGTGGACGGCGTTTCGCTCGACATTAAAAAAGGCGAAACGCTCGGTCTGGTCGGCGAGTCGGGCTGCGGGAAATCGACGCTCGGCAAAGCGCTTTTGCGGCTGACCGAGCCGACCGGCGGAAAAGTAATTTATAACGGCAAGGATTTGGCGCATTTAAAACAAAACCAGATGCGCGACCAGCGCAAGCATCTGCAGATGATTTTCCAGGACCCGTATGCCAGCTTGAATCCGCGTATGACGGTCGGGCAGATTATCGGCGAGCCGATTCGCACCTTCAATTTGAGCAAGGGCGGCTCGGTCAATGAAAAAGTGCAGGAATTAATGGAAACGGTCGGCTTGAGCCGTCGTTTTATCAAACGCTACCCGCACGAATTTTCCGGCGGTCAGCGCCAGAGAATCGGCATCGCCCGCGCGCTGGCGGTCGACCCGGAATTTATCGTCGCGGACGAGCCGATTTCCGCGCTCGACGTTTCCATCCAGGCGCAGATTATGAATCTGATGGAGCGCCTGCAAAAAGAAAAAGATTTGACGTATCTTTTCATCTCGCACGATTTGCGGGCGATTCGTCACGTTGCCGACCGGGTTGCCGTAATGTATCTCGGAAAAATCGTCGAGCTCGGCGACGCGAAGGAAGTTTACCGCGAGCCGCTGATGCCGTATACGAAAGCGCTGATTTCCGCCGTTCCCGTTCCCGACCCGAAAATCGAAGCCAAACGCGAGCGCATTATTTTAAAAGGCGACGTGCCCTCGCCGATAAATCCGCCGCGCGGCTGTCATTTTCACACGCGCTGCCCGTATGCGATTGAAGAATGCAAAAAAATCGAGCCGGTGCTGGCGGAGATTAAACCGAAGCATTACGCGGCTTGCATCCGCATTTCGCCGGAAAAACCGCATATCGAGGAAAATGCGGGCGCGGGCGCTATCGGTGCGGGAAAACCGGATTAAATAAGAAAATTTAGCCGCGCGAGACGGCGGAGAAAAACAACATTCGAATAAAGAAAGAGGCTTTCCGCGCGGAAAGCCTCTTTCTTTAATTTCCAAAGGAGTAATGTTCACCGAAGTTTCAGACGGTTAATGACCGCCTGTCGCGGTGGACGATGATTGGCTGTTAGCCGCATCGCGCAGACCGCGAATTCTATCGTGCGCCTGCTGCACCAAAGTCGCCTGCTGTTGAATGACCGAAGTGACGTTTGCCGGTAAATCTGCCGCCAGAGCGTCTTTATAAGCGCTTTTGGCGACGTCTTCGCCGCGCTCGCATTCGTTCAGAATCGCCGCGTCGTCCTGTCCGGTGACGGCGGATTTGATATTAATCCAGCCGCGGTGAACCGCGCCAGCAAGACTCGAAGACGTTTCCGCTTCGCCGCCCAGTTCGCGCACCAAGCCCTGCAATTCGCCCACAAATTGGGAGCGCTGCTGGCTGTATTCGTAAAATAAAGATTTCAGGCTCGAATCCTGAACGCCTTCAGCCGCCTGCTGAAAACCTTCCTGACCGTCCTTACAGGTTTCAATCAGATTATTTAGCGTTGTAATCACGCTGTCGTTTGCCATTAAATTTAACCTCCTTGTGATTAGAGAAAATTAGTCACGTCAGCCTTGAACCGTATTATGACTTGCCTTTCGGATAAACAATCCGTATGCCAAACCGCGCGTTTTCAAAAAACCTTAATATTTTATTGAGTTTGACGCGAATTTAATAAAAAAATAACTTGAAGCGTAACAAGACACTCGTGTATCGAATACGTTCAAAAAATTATTGCGCCGCTGGATTTTCGCCGCCGTCAGAGCCTTCGGCAAATTCCTCGATCATTTTTGATTAAACGCGGGAATATCTCGATGGTCTTTCAAATAACTTGTATGCCATAATCTTCTTAACAAAAAAACATCGAAGATTTGTGTGAAAAAAACCGGCGATTAGCTGTTTTTACCTTTGATTGCGGCGTTAGAGAACCTTTATTTAGCTCAAGCGGTAAAATGAAAAGGGACGAAAAAAAATCCACCTGGAAAAGCGTGCAGGACGAGTTAGCCGACGAGAGCGGGCTGGCTGTCGTGTTGGTCGAAGGCGAAAATTCGTCCGAAATCTGCGTCTCCAACAACAATTCGATTTGCAGTATTTTGTATAATTCGGCGGAATTTGCTCCGCGCTGCGCCGAATATTGCGGCGAGGCTTTTCGGACGGCGCACGAAGCCGGAAAACCGGTTCACGTAAAATGTCACGCCGATTTGAATTTTCTGACCGTTCCCTTGAAAACGAAAGATAAAAAGTTTGCCGCCATTGTCGGCAGAGCTTTTCTGAAATCCGAAGATTATCGAAAGGCGACCGACAGAGCCTCTTCCGGCGACTGGCAGCAGTTTCCGGCGGAAGAATTTTTTGAAAACGTCCTGATTTCCGGCTCGATCAACGAATTGGAAAAAGCCGCGAAACAACTCGAAAAACTGAGCCGAGCCGAAGGCGAGCAGTTAAACGCGGAATTCGGCGCGCCCGGGTCAGAGTCGACAGCGGCAGCGCGCAGCTTAACGCAACAGGAAATTGAATCGCAGAGCCGCAGAGCCGCGGCGAAAAATCAGGCGGAAAAGGAAAATCTGCCGCAGATAAGCGCGGATAAGCAGACATTAAAAACCGAAGACCGAAGACCGAAGACCGAAGACCGAAACCTGCAATCCGAGTCTGAAATTTCGAATTCCAAATCTCAAAACGAAAACCGATATTTAAAATCGTCGACCGCCGACCGTTTTTCCAGAGGAATTACAGACCCCGAAGAAGCCGCTTCGTGGCGCTCGTTTTTCGGCTCTTTGCTGGATTTGCAATATAAAAACGCCTGTCTTTCGCTGCTGGATTTTTTGACGACGCGCTACGGCATTTCGAATCTGGCGTGGCTCGAACGCCGTCAGAATCATCTGGAAGCGATTCTGACAAGCGGAAAATTTCAAGGGCAGTCAATCCAAATCAAAATGTCCGCCGAGGACGAGCGGCTGCTGGAAGTTTTGCGGAAAGAAACCGCGCTGGAATTGCGCGAGCGAAAAACCGGAGCGAACGGCGAAGCGCAAAGCATATGGCTTTTTCCGGTCGCCGTCGGCGGCGAAATTCGCGGCGGTCTGGTCGTCGGCGAAGGGATTTCTTCGAAGGAGCTGAAGCGAAATATAACGCGGTTTATCCGGCAAATCGCGCCGCAAATCGAAATTCTGCGGCTTCGCGAAGAACTCAAAAAACAGTCTTTGCTTTCCGGCGCGGCACAGCGATTCAGCGAGAGCCTGCATCAGGTGGAAACCGAAGACTTCTGGACGCATCTGGCGCAATTCTGCGCCGAATTGATGCGGGCGGAACGCGGCTCGCTGTTGTTTTTCGACGAGGAAACGCAAAAATTCACCGTCAAAGCCGCGACCGGAAATCGCGCCGGTTTTATCCGCAGCGAAACCGAAACGCTGGGCAAAAAAGTGGCGCACGATGTTTTTCAAAGCGGAATACCGCTGGTCGTGCCCAGTATCAAAGAAACTCCGATTACTCCTGCGCCCGCCGAATGGAAATACAAAACCGACTCTTTTATCAGTTACCCGATTACGGTTGGCGGGCAGAAAATCGGCGTCTTGAACGTGACGGACAAAACGAGCGGCGAAATTTACGACGATTTCGATCTGGAGCTTTTAAATTCAATCGCGCCGCAGCTTGCCGTCGCGCTCGACCGCGTCGCGCTCAAGCGCAAAGCCGGCGAATACGAGCAGCTTTCCGTGACCGACGCTTTGACGGCGCTTTATAATCGCCGTTATCTGGAAGCGCGGCTCGCCGAAGAAATCAACCGCTCGCAGCGGCACGGCTTTCCGATGAGCTTTATGATGATCGACGTCGACGAGTTTAAGCCGTATAACGACCGTTTCGGGCACACCGAGGGCGATAAGGCTTTGCAAATCGTCGCGCAATGTCTGAAAGCGACCCTGCGCGGCGCAGACGTGGCGGCGCGCTACGGCGGCGAGGAATTTTCGATTCTGCTGCCGCAGACAACCTTGAAGGAAGCGAGCCTGATCGCCGAGCGCGTGCGGCAAAAAGTCGAGGAAAGCGAGTTTCCGAATCGCCGGGTGACGGTCAGCATCGGCGTTTCGTCCTGCACGCCGCACTGCACGCCGCAGGGCTTGATGTCCGAAGCCGATAAAGCGCTTTATCGAGCGAAGGCGAGCGGTCGGAACAACGTCCAGATTTACGAAGAATCAAAGGCGGAAACGGGAATGTAAGAGCGACGACGGAAGACAGCGAGCCAGCCGCCGACAAACGCGAAAGAACGCGCGAACGGGATTTTGTTTTTTCATTTGTTTCGTATATCTCAGGAACGATGGTTTTATTTTCTTTTTCGCGCGTTTTCGTGTTTGTCGGCGGCTAACCTGATTATCTTCTGCAACTGCGAATTCACGTTTCGGGTATTTTTGACGAAGTTATGTTTGACGAGACTCAAAATATTAAAGTTCTCTCGCATCTGGCGGCGACCGATTTTATCGGCAGAAACGCCGAATCGGCGGAGCTTTGGCGAACGGCGAATGACGAAGCCGCCGCGCAGGGAATTCTTTTGCTTTCCGCGCCGGCGGCAGGAGCGAGCGAGCTTTTGCGCCAGACTTACGACCGGCTTTTCGGCGAGTCGAAAGACATCATCCCGTTTTACTTTGCTTTTTCAGACAATGATAAAACCGCGAAACAGGCGGCGGTGCGTTTTCTGCAAACTTTTCTTCAGCAAACCGTCGCTTTTCGCCGCCGGGATGCGCGGCTGCTTTCGATTGCGCCCGACGCCTGCGAAATTTCCAATCTTGCCGCGCCGACAGATGCGCCCTGGATTCATCAATTGATTGCCAGCTGCAAGCTCGAAAGCGATTTGATTGACGAAGCCTCATTTGTCCGCCTGGCTTTGAGCGCGCCGGTTCGCGCCGCCACCAACAGCGCGCGGGTTTTCGTAATGATCGACGATTTGCACAAAGCGGAAAACTTGACGGGCGAGGCGGCGCTTATCGAAGAACTCAAGGAAATTTATTCGCGCGCCGGTCTTTCGTTTGTTTTCGCCGGGCGACGTCGTTTTGTTTTAAGCGCCACGCAGGGCGGAAACGCCAGGCTTGCCAACGCGAAATTGATGCGGCTCGGCGAGCTTTCCGAAGCGGACGCCGAACTGTTAATCGAAAATCTTTCGGTTAGGTACGCCGTTAAAATCAACGAGCAGACGCGCGATTTAATCATCCGGCAGTTTCGGGCGAATCCGTCTTTTATCGGCGAGCTTTTTCGCGCGGCGCAGGAAAACCGAAACGATTTGGACAGTTTTTTTCAGGTTCAGAAAGTGGCGATTGACGCGCTTTTCAGCGGAAATTTCGGCAGATACTACGACCGCCTTTTCAATGAAATCGCGCCGAACCGGAAAACGCAGAAAGAGATTATCGGGCTTTTGTGCGAAACCGACCCGGCGGGCGAGCGCCGAACGCCGATCGAGGTTTGGAACGAGCGGCTCGCGCTATCGTTCGAAGAAGTTTATCGCCTGATTCGGCTGCTGAATATTCACGAAATCGCGCGGACGGGCGGCGGCAGCGTCGAGCTCGACGCCGAAAACACGCTTTTGCAGGATTATATCGAAGCCCGCCGGCGGCTCGAAATTTTATCCGCGCCGCGCGCGCTGGTCGTCAGCGACATTTTATCGAACGCTCTGAAACGCGCGCCGCAAATGATGACGCGCTTTTATCGACGCGCGTCGGCAATCGGTTTAAAAGAACTGCTCTCGGTTTTTAACTGCCAGAAAACGCCCGCCGCTCTTTTCGATTACGCCGTTTTCAAAGAAAAACACAAAGGCGCGGAAGACGCCGAAATCCGTCGAATGCTCGACGCGGAAAGCGAAAAAATCGCTCTGCCGCAGGTTATCTACACGGCGCATACGGTCGCTTTTTACCCGCCGATTGCGCAGTTTGCCGAAACCGAGCGAACGGCGGTCGCGCTCGGTTTCGAAGCGGCGGATTACCGCGAAGAAAGCGAGATCGTCTGGATTGCCGCGCAGATCGATTCAAAGCTCGAAGCCGAGCGCGATTTGACCGAATTCTGGTGCGACCGTCTGGAAGCCGTCGCGCTGATGTGCAATTTCCCGCGCTATCGACTGTGGCTCGTCGCGCCCGAAGGTTTTTCCGGCGAAGCGATTGAGGTTTTGCGCGAACGCAATGCTTACGGTTCGAGCCGCAAACAGGTCGAATTGCTGGTCGCGCATCTGAAAGCCGAAAACGTTATCAACGAGCGAATGAGCGCCAGCGAATACGAAATTATCGTGCCGATGGGCGACGATACGGAGATGATCGCCGCGCACGCCGTCGAAGAAATCGCGCGGCGTCACGCCTTCAAACCGGCGGCGATAAACCAGATAAAAACCGCTCTGGTCGAAGCCTGCATCAACGCCGCCGAGCATTCGCACAGTCCCGACCGCCGGATTTATCAGAAATTCACGGTCGAAGACGATAAAATCGTGATTACCATCGCCAATCGCGGCGTGAAAATACCTGCCGAAAAAGTTCTGGAAAGCGAGTCGCGCCTAACGCCGACCGAAGGCAGGCGCGGCTGGGGCTTGAAATTAATGCGCGGGCTGATGGACGAAGTGAATTTCGAGCAGACCGACGACGGAACGCGGATTTCGATGGTCAAATTCAGAAAATAAAGACTTGCGGAGAACATTTCCGGAACTCCGGAAATATTCTCCTGTGTTGCGGAACTCATCTCCTCAATCGCGAAAAACTTTTTTCCGCGCGCTTTTTTATTGACAGAACCCGAGAAATTTAGTTTCATTGCAGAAGAATTTCTGTAAAAGCGCTTCCAAATCTTTAAAAACAAAGGAAAAACAATCACGCTATGCGAGAATTTGAAGCAACCGTGCCGGGAGTTTCAGTCGAAACCGAAGGCGAGACGGCAATTGTTTACGCCAGCGACTATCTGAACAAGCTGAGCGGCGAGAAAATCGAACGCGAATGCCGTCATCAGCTCGACGCCGGCTGCCAAAAAATCATCGTCAATTTCAAGGACACGGAAATCGTCAACAGCATCGGCGTTTCGATTCTGCTCGGCGTGATTGACGCCGCCTCGAACAAAGGCGCGAGCGTCGTTTTTTCCGACGTCAACGAAGATACGATTCAGCTTTTTGAAGTTTTGGGATTGACGCGCCACGTAATAGTTGAGAACTGAGAACTGAGAGTGAAAAGCGGATATTATCAATTATCATCAATTACCAATCATCAGTTATCAGTTAAATAAAGATGTCAGAAAATCCATATAAATTCGTTCACACATTCGGCGCGCTGGCGGACATCGGGCAGGCGGTCGCGCACAAGCGGAATTTTCAGGAGATGATTCGCACCTCTCTGCATCTGCTGCTGGGAAGTCTGGCGATTATGCGCGGCGGCGTGGCGCGTTATTCGCGCTACGGGCGCGAGCTGAATTTTTTAGCGGTGCGAAATCTGGGCGACGATTTTCCTTTGAGCGTTCCTTTGGAATTTGCGGACGAGCGCGAATTCCTGCGCGCCGGAATGTCGGAAATCGAAATCAGCCAGGCAAAATTTCTTTCCTTTTTTCAGGAAAATCAGGAGATTCTCGACCGCAAGCGCATCGAGCTGGCAATTCCTTTAATCGTCCGCGACGAGCTGGTCGGCATCGTTCTTTTGGGCGAAAAAGCGACGGGCGAAGCCTTTACGGACGTTGACCGCGAGGTAGTCTGCGCGATGGCGCGGCACATCGGCGTCGGCATTCAGCAGCGAAATCTGATGGCGGAGCTTGAACGAAAAGCGGGCGAAAACCGCCAGCTTTACGACGATTTGCGGCTGACTTATAAAGACACCGTCAAAGCGTTTGCCGCCGCGATCGACTGCAAGGACAAATACACCGAAGGTCATTCGGAACGCGTCGGGCGTTATTCGGAAATTATCGCGCAGGAACTCGATTGGGACGAAAAACAAATCGAAGGCGTGGCGGTTGCCGGATATCTGCACGATGTCGGAAAACTCGCCGTCGACCGCACGATTATCAACGCGCCGTATCGCATCAACGCCAAAGAATCCGCCGAACTCTCGAAACATCCGGCGGTCGGCTACGAGATTCTTTTGCCGATTCATCATCCGTTCGCCGACGTTCCGCTGGCGGCGAAATATCATCACGAAAGATTAGACGGGCGCGGTTATCCGGACGGTTTATACGACCGCGAAATTCCGTATATCGCCAAGATTGTAAATTTAGCCGATTCTTTCGACGCGATGACGACCGACCGCCCGTATAAACGACGCCGAACCTCGGAAGAAGTCATCGAGGATTTACAGCGCAATTCCGGCAAACAGTTTGCGCCCGAACTCGTCACGGCTTTCTGCCGCGCGATGCTGAAAGAATTGACGGGCGAGCGAAAGGAAAAGCGTTTTCGGAAAATGCTCGGCAAAGATTATCTGGACGCCGAGAAAATGATTCCGATTTTAAAAGACGCGCTGAACGGCATCGGCGGAACGTCGTCGCTGACGCTGGTCAGTCTCGACTAATTTTCCGCGAGCCATTTTTCGGCTTCTTTAATGTCGTTGAATGTTTTTCCGCGCAAGCCTCGATTCGTGGCGACGAGCTCGCCGAATTCGTTTAGGTGCTGCTGTTCCAGAAAACGGTCGACAAAGGCTATTAAAACGCCGGCAAATCCCATTTGCGTAATTTCGGCGGCTATTTGATACATCTCCACCATCGAGACGGATTCTTCGATATCTTCTTCAATCAAAACCTTTTTGGCTTGCGCGTTTCGGCATTCGGCGGCAATTTCGCGCCAGAAGGCGAGCGAAATCGCCAGGCTGTCGTGCTCGCCGCCGACGTATGCGTAAAGATAATCGGGACGGCGCTCGAATCTGATTAAGTATGGTTTGGAGCCGTCTGAATATGGGCGGTTCATAATTTAATTTAATTAAAAGACCGGCAATTCAGCGCTTTTGTCGAACGCGGAAGCCTCGGAAGACGTGACGGTCTGTTTCTTGATTTTAGTAATTTTCAAAGGTAAAAAGCAAAGCCCGCCGATAAAAAGAAAGCGTCCGAAACGCGGAACGCAGCGCGCTTAAAACGGTTTCAGAGACAAAAAAATGCCCGGTTAATAATTATTTCAAATATTTTTACATCAGATGTTAAATCGCCTTGACATTGACAGCAATTTGCCTATAATTCAACGAGTTCTAATAATTCCAAACAATAAGCTGGTATTCTGCGAACACGAACGACCGCCGTTGGGTATCGAGTAGCCCATTCAATTTGTTCCCTGAAGTCGAAACGGTCACTTCCAGTTAAGCAGACAGAAGTAATAACTACGTCAATTATGCGGTTAATTAAACCGGTAACTTAGCCCTGCATTTCAATCAACGTTGAATGAAGGGCAGAAGTGTGTTTTGACGCGGGTTATAAATTAAACATCGGGAATCGCCGTTTGGCAACAAATCTTAAAGACACACAGTTTGAAAGAAATCAGGAGTAATTTAAGTATGCAGGAAAGGTCAGCAACCAAAACAGGCAGACAACGTTTCGCCCGTTTCGCAGGTATTCTGGCGGTAATTTTTACTGCCGCAGTTTTAATTAACGCTTTACCGTCATTCACTGCGAATGCCGAATCTCAAAGCTCATTTTTAGCAAATTTTTTAGGATGGACAACGTCCGAACAATCATCGACGGAGCCGCAAAATAAATCGGCGACGAACAATTTACTGGTGAACAGAACCGTCTGCGCGGCGGGCTGCGATTTGCCGACGGTCGCTGCCGCCGTCGCCGAGGTGAACGCGAGCGTTCCCGCCGGCGGCGTCACTTATAACGTTGCCGCCGGACACACCGAAACGGCTCCGGCGGGCGGCTACACGATAACCGCGACCGGAACGGCGACCGACCAGATTATCTTCCAGAAAGACCCGGCGACAATGGGCGCGAATCCGGTGATTACCGCCTCAAATGCTCACGTCGCGGGCAGTCTGCACGACGCCATCTTTGAAATTCTCGGCGGCGATTTTATCACCATCAGCGGATTTACGATGCTGGAAAATCCCGCGAATACGGTGACGGCGGCGGCGACCAATACGATGACCGAATGGGGCGTCGCTTTGTTGTATGCGACGACGACCGACGGCGCGCAGAACGTTTCGCTTCTGAACAACACGATTGACCTCGACCGCACGTATCAAAACACTTTCGGCATCTACAGCAACTCGACGCACGGCGCGACGACCGTGACAACCACCGCGACCGCGACGACGGCGGCGGGCGGAAACAGCGGCTTGAAAGTTTACAACAACGTCATTACCGATGTGAACAACGGCATCGTCGTCGTCGGTCCGACGACGGCGGCTGACAACAATGACGGCTTGGACATCGGCGGCGCGTCGATAGCCACGACCAACAGCATTACCAACTTCGGCACGACCGGAACTTTCTCCGGCTACGCCAATGTCTCCGGCACGGTCAACGGTATTCTCGTTCGCAATACCAAGAACTTTAACGTTTCGTTCAATACCATTACGAGTTCCAACGGCGGAACGACCGCCGGAACATTGAACGGCATTCAAGTTCCGGCGTTTACCAATGCGCCGACCGGAACTTTCACGAATTCGGTTAACAATAATATAATCTCGCTCAGAAGCGGCGCTGCCGCTGGTGCTATTAACGGCATCAATATCTTAGGAACTTCGGCGAGCATTACTTCGACCATCAATGTTAACAACAACGATTTTAACAATTTCGGGCATACGGTTGCCGGAACTGCCGCAATCACTTTTCTGTCGCAGAGCGGTGCGCACTTAAATCAAAACGTCAACAATAATACGTTTACAAACAACACCGTCAACACGACCGGCTCGGTGACGTTTATCGCAAACAGCAACACGAATCCCGGAACGGGCACGAAAAACGTCAACAACAACTCCATTGTGACGGGTTTCACCAAAACCGGCGCGGGCGGCACGATAACTTTCTTTACCGATAACGGCAGCGACCCGCTGAACGCCGTCAACAATGTAACCAACAACAATTTTTCGAATGTTACGCTCGGCGGCGGCGCAGCCGGCATCGCGGGCATCGCCAACACGAACGGCGGCTCGCCGACCAAGAATGTAACGGGCAACACCGTCAGCAACATCAACACCGGCGGCGGAACCGGTACGGTGACGCTTTACAGCATCAATTTCGACAGCGGCACGACGACCGTTTCGGGCAATACCGGAAACACCGTTACGCACGGCGGCGCAATCAACGGTATGCTGTTCGGAACTTCCGGAACGGGCACGACCAATGCTTCGCAAAACACGATTCACACATTGACCGGAACAGGCACCGGAACCGTCACCGGCATATCGGCGGGCGGCACGACCGGCACGACTCGAAACATCTTCCGCAACAAGATTTATAATCTCGAAAACTCCAATGCCGCCGGCGCGGTCAGCGGCATCACGGTTTCGACCGGCGCGACGATGAATGTTTCTAACAATCTCGTCGGCGATTTGCGCGCCCCGAACCTGAACGCGACCAACTCGCTGAACGGCATCAACATCACGGGCGGCACAAACGTCACCGCCGATTTCAACACGGTTTACCTGAACGCGACGAGCGCGGGCGCAAACTTCGGCTCCAACGCGCTGAGCGCTTCGACGACGCCGAACGTCACGCTGCGCAACAATATTCTCGTCAATCTCTCGACGCCGAACGGAACCGGCTTAACGGTTGCCTATCGCCGCAGTACGCCGACTTTGACGACCTATAACGCGGCTTCGAACAACAACGATTTCTACGCCGGAGTGCCGAGCGCGACACGTCTGATTTACTACGACGGCACGAACGCCGACCAGACGCTGCCGCAGTACAAAGTACGCGTCTCTCCGCGCGATTCAAATTCGGTGACGGAAAATCCGAATTTCCTGAGCACGAACGGCGCCGACGCGACCTTCCTGCATATCAATCCGGCGACGCCGACGCAGCTCGAATCCGGCGGAACTCCGGTCGCGGGTATTACAACCGACTATGACGGCGACACGCGCAACGCGACCACGCCCGACATCGGCGCGGACGAATTTACCGGAACGCCGATTGATTTAAGCGCGCCGACGATTATCTACACGCCGCTGGTCAACACGACTTCGACGACGAACCGGACCATTACGACGACCATTACGGACGCGAGCGGCGTCGCGGGCGGAGCTCTTTCGCCGCGCATCTACTTCCGCAAAAACGGCGGTGCGTATTTCTCGACGCAGTGCGTCCTCGTCAGCGGAAACAGCTACGACTGCACGATTGATTATTCGCTCGTCGGCGGCGTAACGACCAACGACGTGATCGATTACTTTATCGTCGCGCAGGACACGAACGGCAATGTCGGCGCCAATCCGAACACCGGATTTGCCGCCACCGACGTAAACAACGTCACGTCGCCGCCGAGTAATCCGAACACCTACACGATTGTTGCGGGAACGACCGGAACGCTCGAAGTCGGCATCGGAAACACCTGCGGCGCGAGCGGAACAGACCCGTGCCCGTATCAGTCGCTGACCAACCCGGGCGGATTGTTCGCGGCTTTGAACGCGGCGGCTCTGACGGGCAATGTCGTGATTGATATTCGCTCGGATTTGACGGCGGAAACCGGCGCGGTCGCTCTGAATCAACTCGTCGAAGAAGGCGCTAACCCGGGAACTTACACGGTGACGATTAAACCGAACGGCGCGGCGCGCGTCATCTCGGGCGCAAACGCGACGGGCGGACTTATCCGTCTGAACGGCGCTGACAGGGTGACGATTGACGGTTCGCTTTCGGGCGGAACAGACCGCAGTCTGACCATCACCAACACCAGCACCTCGACCAATACGGCGGCGATTCACATTGCCAGTGCCGGAGCGGGCGCGGGCGCGACCAATAACACCGTTAAGAACACGAACTTGTCCTGCGGCGCAGACCAGAGCACCAGCACAAACGTGACTTACGGCATTTCGCACGGCGGCGCGGCGCTCGGTAACAGCGGCGCGGATAACGACAACAACTCGTTTATCAACAACGCGATTACGAAAGTCAACATCGGCATTTACTCGTCGGGCGAAAACGCGGCTAACCAGGTTCAGAATACGGTTATTTCCAACAACCTGATTGGACCGGCGGCGTTCGGCTCAGACCAGATCGGTCGTGCCGGTATCATCTTCAACCTGACGAACAACGCGCAGGTGACGGGCAACGAAGTCCGTTTTGTCGGCGTTCTCGAACCGCAAACTTCGAGCGGCGGCAGTTATGACAAATTCGGCATCGCGCACGCCTTTAACGGGTGGTCGGATACGACCTTCGGTGATTTGGCGGTTTCCAACACCTTGATTGCCAGAAACAAAGTTCACGACATCGTCGAAGAAAATACTTTCTCGGCAGTCGGTATCTTTATGGCTGGCGGAAACGGCGCGAACGATACGCTGAACACGACTGTCAACAACTTTATCTGGAATGTCCGCGCCAACGGCACGTCAGGCGATAATGGCGTCAGCCTCGGAATCGCTTCAGGTAGAGGGGACACGGTCGCGTTCAACAGCATTTATATGGCGGGTGACCTTGACCCGGGCGCGTCAACGACGTCGAGCCAGTCGTCGTTCGGTATTCAAATTACATCGACTACCGTTGTGAATTTGAATCTGAAAGACAACATCTCGTTCGTCGAGTTGACGTCCAACACGGCGACGCTCAAACACGGCGCGATTAAAATTCCCGCCGCGTTTGCCTGGGGAACGGGCGGCTCGAACTTCAACGACCTGTATGCTCCGAACGCGCAGGGAATCGTCGGCAGAGTCAACGTAACTGACGCGCCGACATTGGCGGATTGGCAGACGGCGACCGGTCAGGACGCGAACTCGAAATCGGTTGACCCGCTCTTCGTTTCGACGACCGATTTGCACCTGCAATCGGGAAGTACGCTGCGCGGAATGGGCAATCCGGTCGCGGGCGTCACCACCGACATCGACGGTGATACGCGAAATCCGGCGACTCCGGACATCGGCGCCGATGAATTTGCCTCTTTCGTCGCACCGACAATTCAGTTTAGCTCGGCGACTTATACGGGAGCGGAAGGCACGAGCGCGACCATTACGGTGACGCGTTCCGGCGATTTGTCTCTTCCGAGCACGGTTGGTTATTCGACCTCGAACGGCACGGCAACCGGCGGCGCAGCGTGCGGTGCGGGCGTTGACTACGTGAGTGCGGAGGGCGTCTTAGCCTTCGCAGCGAGCGAGACGAGCAAGACTTTTAACGTTCAGCTTTGTTCGGACGCGTTGCCGAAAGGCGACGAAACAATCAACCTGACGTTGGCTGGTCCGAACGGCGCGACCCTGGGAACGCCTTCGACGGCTGTTTTGACGATTACCAATGTCAACGCGCCATTGGCGGGAGTTTTCTCGCTGAGTGCGGCGACCTACACGGTCGGCGAAGCGGGCAGCACGGTGGCAGTGACCATCAATCGCACGGGCGGCACGGACGGCGAAGTTTCGGTGAACTACGGCTTCACCGACGGCACGGCGACCGGCGGCAATTCCTGCGCGGCGGGCATTGATTACAACAACACAGGCAGCACGGTGACTTTTGCGGGCGGACAATCCAGCCAGACGGTCAACGTGACGATTTGTAACGATACGGCGATTGAAGGCAGCGAAACTTTCACCGTCACGCTTTCGGGCGCGACGGGCGGAGCGACCATCGGCTCACCGTCATCGGCGGTCATCACTATCACCGATGACGACGTGGCGCAGCCCGGCACGCTTGCCTTCAGTTCGGCAACCTATACGGTCGGCGAAAGCGCCGGCACGGCGACGATTACGGTCAATCGCACGGGCGGCAGTGACGGCTCGGTCACGGTTGATTTCGCGACGGTCGCGGGCGGCACGGCAACGGGCGGCGCAACGTGTGAAACGGGAATCGATTATGTCAACACTTCCGGCACGCTGACTTTCGCCAACGGCGTCACGTCGCAAGCCTTTATGGTGACGATTTGTCCCGACGCCACTCCCAAAGCCAACGAGACCATTAATCTGATGTTGAGCAACGCCACCGGCGGAGCGACCATCGGCGCGCAGAATACGGCTGTGTTGACCATCACCGATGACGACGCGCCGCCGGCGGGCAATGTAGTCGTCAATCCCGGCAACGTCGCTTACGTGACGCTCGGAGAAGCGATTGCGGCGATTAACGCCGGAACGCACACGGGTGCGGTCACGGTCGACATTAACGCCAGCACCACCGAAACCGGCGCGATTGTTTTAAACGCGAGCGGCGCGGGCGCGGCATCCTACACCTCGATAGTCATCAGACCGATGGCTGACGGCGTGACGGTTGCGGGTCCGACGATCGCCGGGCGCGGATTAATCGAACTCAACGGCGCGGATAACGTGACGATTGACGGAGACAATCCGAACACGGGCGGCACGAATCGCAACCTGACGCTTCAGAATACGGCTGCCAATACGGTGAACTTTACTTCGGTCATCCGTATTGCGCTGGCGGCAACTGTCAACAACACGGCGGACAACGATATTTTCAGAAACCTGAATATCGTCGGCAGCTCGACGGGCAGAAACATCGCCGCGGCGACCAGCACGACCGCTTCTGAAAATACGACGTTCGGCATTCTGGCAGGTCCTGGAGCTTCGACCGTGAGCACGACGACGGCTCCCAATGCGATTACATCGGTTTCGACCGGTGTCGGCGCCGGAGCGACCGCGACCAACCTGACGGTCAACAACAACAGTGTCGTGACGGCAGCACGGGCGATTTCCATTAACGGCTCGGCGACGAGCGTCTTCCCCGGACTGCAAATCACAGGCAATTTAATCGGTAATCCGGTCGCCGGAGAAGTCAATCAGGTAACCGCTATCGGCATCACCGCGCAGGGTTCGACCAACGCCGTGATTGCCGACAACACAATCTGGGTGGAAGGCTTTATCGCTTCCAGCGCCTCGACGCACGGAATTAACGTCGGCGTCAACAGCACGGCGATAACCGGCGCCACGATTGAAAGAAACCGCGTCAACCGCGTCAGGAACAACAATCCTTCGTCGTGGTCGGCATTCGGTATCAATCTCGGCGGCGGCAACAGTCACATCGTCAGAAATAACTTTGTGTCCGGCGTCATTAACGACCAGACCACCGGAACGGGCGCCTTTGGCACGACCTTCGGCGCGTATGGTATTCGCGTCGCCGCGGGAACGGGTCATCAGATTTATCACAACTCGGTTCATCTCTACGGAATGATGCCGGGCGTGACGAGCACGAATCTGACTGCCGCATTCCTGATAGTCGCTAATACACAGACCGGACTTGATGTTAGAAATAACATCTTCTCCAATCAGATTACGGGCGGAAATCCGACCGGCACGCGGCACGTGGCTATCGCGCTGCCGTCCGGCGGAACCAGCGCCGTGAATCTGACCTTGAACAACAACGCGTATTATCAGGGAACGGACGCAAACAGCCGCCTGGCACAGGTCGGCACGACGTTCGGTACAGGTGAGTTCTTAGCGGAAAACTTTGACCCGACTTCGACGACACCGGCATCGAACTTCCGCGCTTACACCAGCACGCTTTCGGCTGCGGGCACGAACGATAACGCTTCGTTTGCCACCGCCGGTCCGCCGCCGTTTGTTTCCAACACGGATTTACATATTCCGGCTGGAACGCCAACGCGGCTCGAATCAGGCGGCGCTCCGGTCGGCGTGACCACGGACATCGATCTTGAAACGCGCAATGCGACCACGCCGGACATCGGCGCGGACGAATTTGCCGGCAATCCGCCGGCAGCCAACGACATCGCCGCGGTTTCAATTCTCGTTCCTGTCCCGAACAGCACGGTGACAACCGGCACAACCGTTTCGCCGCAAGCCAGGTTTATCAACGCCGGCTCGGCGGTGCAGACGAACGTAATGGTGCAGTTTACAATTACGGGTCCGGGCGGTTACAACTACACCGACACGCAGACTATCGCGACGATCAATCCGGGTCAGCCCCTCGTCGTGACGTTTGCCGCCGCGCCTGCATTTACAACGGTCGGAACGTACACGATGACGGCGACCGTCCTGACTCCGGACTCGAATCCGGCGAATAACCAGGTGACGGGCAGCTTCCAGGTGCGCTCGCCGATTACGGGAACCGTAACGGTCGGCACGGGCGGCGACTACCTGTCGCTGACCAATCCGGGCGGAATTTTCGCCGACCTGAATCTGGTCGGAGCATCCGGCAACGTCGTCATCAATATCATTTCCGATTTGACGGCTGAAACCGGAGCGGTTCCGCTCAACCAGTTGGCAGGCGGATTCAGCGTGACGATCAAACCGAGCGGCGCAGCGCGCGTCATTTCGGGCACGGCTCCGGCAAACACCGGCTTGATTATTCTCAATGGCGCGGACAACGTAACCATCGACGGCTCGCTGTCGGGCGGAAACGACCGCAGCCTGACGATTACCAATAATCAGACCGGAACTTCCACCGTCGTGTGGATTAGAAGCGCCAGCGCCAGCAACGGGTCGAACAATAATACGATTAAGAATTGTATTATCAACGGCGCGACGGGAGCGACGCAGACCACCGCCGGTATTCTGACCGGCAGCGGCGTCACTATCGGAGCCGATGCTGAAGCTGCGAACAGCAATAACACCATTACCAACAACTGGATTTACCGCGTGCAGAACTCAATGTATCTGCGCGGCGGTCTGGCAGCCGCGAACTTCGACCAGAACTGGGTCGTTACCGGAAATGAAATGGGCTCGACCACGGCAGGAAACAGAAACTCCTTCCGCGGTATGCTCATCGGTAATTCCCAGAACTTTACGATTTCCGGCAACCTGATTCACGGTGTCCAGTCATCGGCGACGACGACGGCGTCGATGAGCGGTATCCAAATCGGTCTGCTCGTCAACGGCGGCGTGGCGACCAACAACATAATCCACGAAATCAAGAACGTCAGTGCCACCGGCACGGGCGCGAACGGTATCCACTTTATTACCACTTCGACGGCGTCGAACGTCACGATTGCGAATAACTTCGTTTACGATGTTACCGCGCTCGGTTCGGCGACGCTGACGAGCAACGGCTTCGGTATCAACGTTGCCAGCGGCGCGGGTTACAAGATTTACCATAACTCGGTAAACCTGAACACGAACCAGGGTTCGGGAACGACTGCGGCGATGTTTGTTAATGCAGCGGTCACGACCGCCGGAGCGCTGGATGTTCGCAACAACATCTTCGCCAATACGCAGACGGCAGGCGCGACTCGCTATGCGTTCTATAGCGCCGCAGCGAATACCGTCTACTCGGCGATTGACTTCAACGATTACTTCTCGACCGGTTCGGTCGGCTTCCTCGGCGGCGCTCGCGCGACCATTGAAGAATGGCGCACGGCGACCGGACAGGACGCTAACTCGAAGGCGGTCGATCCGTTATTCGTCTCGCCGACCGATTTGCACCTGCAAGCCGGAAGCCCGATGATTAATATGGGTACGACGATTGCGGGAATCACGACCGACATCGACGGTCAGACCCGCGACGCGATGCCCGACATCGGCGCGGACGAATTTTCGGTATTGCTGCCGGGAACTCTGTCGCTCAGTTCGGCAACCTATTCGGTTCCCGAAAACGGCGGCACGGTAACCGTGACGGTCAATCGAACCAGCGGCACGGTCGGTGCGGTTTCCGTTAATTACACATTAACTAACGGAACGGCAACGGGCGGCGCAGCTTGCGGCGCGGGCGTCGATTACGTCAACACCGGCGGCACGGTCAACTTTGTCGAAGGACAATCCAGCCAGACCTTTACCGTTCAGATTTGCGACGATGCCGTTTTTGAAGGCAATGAAACCTTCACGGTAACGCTGACCAATCCGACGGGCGGAGCGATACTGGGAACGCCTTCGACGGCGACGGTTACAATCGTCGAGAATGACCCGATGCCGGTTGTTCCTGCGTTCTCGATTAACGATGTCACGGTTGTGGAAGGCGATGCCGGAATGAGCACGGCGACCTTTACGGTGACGCTGACAAACCCGAATGCAGTTGCCAGTACCGTGCAGTATGCGACGGCAAACGGAACGGCGACAGCCGGTATCGATTACGTTGCGACCAGCGGAACGTTGACCTTCAATCCGGGAACCACAACCCAGACGATAACCGTCACGATTATCGGCG
>DASVRL010000348.1:0-16848 GCA_036388635.1 Pyrinomonadaceae bacterium | reverse complement strand
TCTCGGTGGCAATGGTTTTGACAATCGGCGAATTCCAGAAATCCGGTCGATGCGCGAGACTCAAAAGCGCTTCGAGTTCCTTTTCCGTTCTGAGAACGCCTTCGCGGTCGGCTTTGTTAATCACGAAAACGTCGCCGATTTCCATAATTCCGGCTTTGATTGCCTGAATATCGTCGCCCATTCCCGGAACTAAAACGACGACCGAGACATCGGCGGTTTTCACAATCTCGACTTCGTCCTGCCCGACGCCGACCGTCTCGACGATGACTTTATCAAAGCCCGCCGCGTCTAAAATCGCCACCGCATCGACCGTCGCGCGTGAGAGCCCGCCTAAGTTGCCGCGCGTCGCCATCGAGCGAATAAAAACGTTTTTATCCAGACCGAGCGTCGACATTCTTATCCGGTCGCCCAAAATTGCGCCGCCGGAAAAAGGGCTCGACGGGTCAACGCAGATAATTCCGATTTTCTCGCCCCGGTCGCGATAAAACATGGCGAGCTTATCGACGAGCGAAGATTTTCCAGCTCCGGGCGCGCCGGTAATTCCGATGACCAGAGCGTTGCCGGTTTTCGGAAAAACGATTTTCAGCAGCTCGGCGGCATCGGCGGCGCCGTTTTCGACTTTTGAAATCGCCCGCGCTACGGCGCGCGGCTCACCTGCAAGGAGTTTCTCAATCAAAATCCCGTCCTGGAGCATAAGTCTGTAATTTTCGCATTTTTCCCGCCAATTGCCAATTCAAAGCGGCGAATTATCCGGCGCCTTGTTTGTCGCTGATACGAATCTGTCCGTCTTTAATACAAATTTCGGCAAAAGTCTTTTCTTGCGGGCGTCTCCTTATTGCCTGTTTAAGACTTATAAACAAAGCATTTAAATTAAAACTAATTTTTCGGCACGGGCTTTGCTGTTAACCCGCCTGTAACATTTGGTTGCTGACTTGACGGAGGCTTTAAAACGATGATGACGACCAATAAATATTTTAACCATCTCAAGCTTTTGCTCGTATTTTTTCTCTTTACATTTAGCGTAACCAGCACGACTGCCGGAACGAAAGACGTATCCGCCCCGAAAGCGGCGCTCAGCGTTGACGAAACCTATTCAATCGCCGCTAAGGGGTTAACCAAAAAAATGGAAACCGATTTGGTTTTAAACAATATTAAAGTCAAATTCGCCAAGGTCGAGCGTTATTCGATTTCGAAATCGCAAATCGGTCTGCGCGGCGCGGGTTCGTGTCAGTTAGGCGAAGAAGACAATGCTTTGCCGATAAATTTCGACGTTAAAATAAACGTTAATAACAAAACGCTCACCGACGTCGCATACAATTTTGTCGAAGCGGCGGAAGACACCGTCGAATCAAATTCATTGTCGGAAAACGAATCTTTTGTCACGCGCCAGCTGCTCGAAAAAATCAAAGCCGATTTCAAAACCGAAAATATTGTCGTCGCTATTGATTATCTGAACGAAAATCTAAACAACGGCGCGAAAGCCTTTACCGGCGCAGGCGAAGTTCGTCTCGGCGATATGGTTTGGAAGAAAATCAGTTTTGAAATCGCGGCGGGCGGCGAAAATCAAACGGCGGCTGCGGCAGTTAAATACAAGATTCAGTAAAACTTATTGGAAAGATCGAGAGTCCTTCAACCCCAGCAGAAAAAATCGAGGCGCTTATTTTTTAGGCGCCTCGATTTTTTTATTTTGTCCTATTTTTAAGCCTTTAATAATTGCTTGGCAATGACCAGACGTTGAATCTCGCTCGTTCCTTCGCCGATGGTGCAGAGCTTTGAATCGCGCCAGTATTTTTCCGCCGGATAATCTTTCGTGTAGCCGTAGCCGCCGTGAATCTGCACGGATTCTTCGGAAACCCGGACGGCGACCTCCGACGCATATAATTTCGCCATCGCCGATTGTTTAGTGGTTTTCTTGCCGTTGTCTTTCAGATATGCGGCTTGCATAGTTAAAAGCCGGGCGGCTTCGATTTGCATCGCCATATCGGCTAATTTGAATTGAATCGCCTGAAATTCCGCAATCGGTTTGCCGAATTGATGACGCTCTTTAGCGTATTTAACCGCCGCTTCGTATGCGCCCTGCGCGATGCCGACGCTCAGAGCCGCGATTGAAATTCGCCCGCCGTCCAGAACCTGCATCGCCTGCAAAAATCCTTCGCCCTCGTTGCCCAGACGATTTTCGTCCGGCACGCGGCAATCTTCAAAGACGACCGAAGCCGTTTCCGAGGCGCGCATTCCGAGCTTGTTTTCCTTTTTGTCCGGGCGAAAGCCTTCCATCGATTTGTCGAAGATAAACGCGGTAATTCCTTTATTTCCTTTTTCTTTGTCGGTAACGGCGACGGCAACCAGCGTATCGCAGCTAATGGCGTGCGTGATGAAATTTTTCGAGCCGTTGATTTTCCAGCCGCCGTTTGAACGAATCGCGTTCGTGCGCGTTCCGGCGCTGTCCGAGCCGGCTTGCGCTTCGGTCAAGCCCCACGCGCCGAAAGATTCGCCCTGCGCCAGCGGCACGAGATATTTTTGTTTCTGCTCTTCGGTGCCGAATTGATAAATGTGGTTTGAACAAAGCGAATTGTGCGCGGCGACCGAAAGTCCGACCGAACCGTCAACTCGTCCGAGTTCCTCGATAATCGTCGCGTATTCGACATAGCCCATTCCGGCGCCGCCGTATTCTTCGGGAAAAAGAACGCCCATCAAACCGAGTTCGGCGAGGTGCGGGCGCAGCTCTTCAAAAAAATGCTGGCTCTCGTCCCATTCCATCACGTTCGGGCGAATCTCGCTTTCGGCAAATTCGCGAACGCTGTACTTTATTTGTGCCTGCTCTTCATTTAATTCAAAATTCATATAATCAATTATATTAAGTAAAAGTTTTGTAATGGTTTTTAATAGCTTATCTTATGGCGAATGAAAAAAGAAGCGAAACCTGATTGCTAAGACAATAGACAAAAGTTAAATGGAAAACCGCTTTTAACTTTTAACTTTCGCCTGTGACGCCGCTGCGGTGAAAAATTTCTTCGCCGAAACGGGCATTAATGAAGTAAAATATCAAAATATGGACTGGCAGGAAAACATCATCGTCGACCGCAGAGACATAAGGATTCTGCTGGCGGAAACAAAGCGCATCGCCGTGCTCGGCATCAAAACCGAAGAGCAGAGCCATCAGCCCGCTTTCTACGTGCCGGAATATCTGGTCAGAGCCGGTTTCGAAGTCGTTCCCGTGCCGGTTTATTACCCGGACGCGACGGAGATTCTCGGGCAGAAGGTTTATCGCCGCCTGGCGGACATTCCCGGCGGCGTCGATTTAATCAATGTTTTCCGCCGCTCGGCGGATATTCCGCAGCACACCGAAGACATTCTGGCGGCGAAACCGAAAGCCGTCTGGTTTCAATCCGGCATCCGCAACGATTCCGTTGCCAACGAATTGGCGCAAAACGGAATCAAAGTCGTTCAGGAACGCTGTATCATGGTCGAACACAGAGTTTCGCTTTAAAGAATCGGTAAAACGCAAAAAAATTGCGACTCTCCTTTTATTGATTCGGTTCCGGCTTTTTATATAAAAGTCCGGCAAAACTATAATTTTAATTTGTTTATCCCACGCTGAATCAAAACCGTCGGGGAAGTTTTGATTCGGAAATTTGTTTGCTCTTGCTTCCGTTTCGAGAAGTTATCAGGCAATTTTTCCCACGCTCCCAAAGGAGGAAAGCCGCCGTGCAACCGGAAAAAACGATTCTATACGTCGATTACAGCAGCGATAACGCCGAAGTCGTCAAATTTTTCTTAAATCAATCGGGTTACGAAGTC
The DNA here is from genome assembly GCA_036388635.1 of Pyrinomonadaceae bacterium. Classification (GTDB taxonomy): domain Bacteria; phylum Acidobacteriota; class Blastocatellia; order Pyrinomonadales; family Pyrinomonadaceae; genus JALZHR01. The sequence goes on along the minus strand of DASVRL010000348.1, from coordinate 13,050 downwards.
GAAACGTGCGAAACGGGTGAAGCCGCGCTGGATTTAGCCCGTCAAAACGATTTCGCGCTGATTATGACCGAATTCCGTCTGCCGGATATGAAAGGCACGGATTTTTGTCGCCGCTTTCGCCAATTCAACGCGCAGATTCCGCTGGTGTTTTTTACCGCTTCGGTGCAGAAATGGGAAAAAGAAGAAGGTTTGGCTTCGGGCGCGCAGGCGTATCTCATCAAACCCGACGATTTAGACAAAATCGCCGAAACCGCCGGTTCGCTAATCGGTCGCAATCATTGATTTACAGTCGCCGGCAAATGATTTTTCGCATCCCAACCGTCTGAAATTTGTCAGACCTCATCAAATATTTATCGAAATTTCTGAAAAAACTGTCGCAGATAAAAACTTTTTTCTCGTTTGTGTAAAGTATCTGACAGAATCACTCGGCTTAGAGGTGATAAATTTTAGCAATTGTTCTATAAAACGGGACAAGTCAGGGTAGAAGCCAGCCGAAAAGTCAGACCTCTGTCGTCAGATTTGAAGTTAGGGAAAGCGTCCCGGCTTGTCCCGTTTATTACGCCGCCGTCTTTTTTCCCGTCTTTAATCGATAAATTGCCGCTTCCGGAAAATAAGGGCAAAGAAAGCCGAAAGTTCGGTTTTCTTCAGGAAGATTTATTTCTGGCGGAACGCCCGGTATGACGCTGGCGCTTCGGTCTTTTCGGTTTCAGCGCGCGTGAATGTTCTGCGGGCTGGGCGTTTGATTTTTCGGGTTTTGATTTCGGCGCGGTTTTCGCGGTTTTTCTCGTCGGCTTTAAGAGATGTTTGACTTCCGTTTCGTCGAGCAGGCGATAGGCGCCGACCGGCATTTTGTCTTCGCTGATGCTGCCGATGGCGATGCGTCTTAATTTAACGACGGAATTGCCGATGGCGTCGAACATTTTGCGAATCTGCTGGTTGTGTCCTTCGTGGAGCGTGACTTCGAACCAGCCGTTTTTATCGGTCGATTTTAAGGTTTTGATTTCGGCGGGCGCGGTTTTAAAACCGTCTTCGAGCTGGATGCCGCGCCGCAGTTTATTGACGGCGTTTTCGTTCGGAATGCCTTTGACCTTGACTTCGTAAACTTTCGGGACGGTTTTCGACGAAGCGATAAAATTGGAAAAATCGCCGTCGTTGGTGAGAATTATCAAGCCTTCCGTGTTGAAATCGAGTCTCCCGACGGGAAAAAGCTTGCCGAAGCCTTTGACCAAATCGGTGACGAGCTTTCTGCCTTCCGGGTCGGCGGCGCTCGACAGATAGCCTTTCGGTTTGTTCAATAAAACGTAGACGCTCTCGCGCTTTTCGAGCAGCTTGTTGATCAATTTGCCGTTGACCTTGATGTGGTCGGTTTCGGGGTCGGCTTTCGTGCCGAGCTCGCGGACGATTTCGCCGTTGACCGTGACGAGTCCGGCTTCAATCAATTCCTCGGCGCGGCGACGCGAGGCGATTCCGGCTTGCGCGATAAGTTTTTGTAAACGTTCCTGCATAATGCTAAACAGAAATTCTAGCTTATTTTCGCTCAGCTTTCATCTTCCGGTTCGAGAATCATCTCGGATGAAGGAATTTGTTTGCGCGTAAATTCATTGGTTTGAAAGACAAAACCGCTTACGAATCGTTCGTCGTGGCTGGCGAGCGACGAGATTTTTATCGTTTCTTCGCCGGTCAGCTTCATTCCCAGAAACCAGATGTTATCGCCTTCCGAGTCTTTTTCTTCGACGAGGCAAAATCGCTCGATTTCATCGAAAGCGTAAAAACTTTCGCGCCTTCCGAATAAGCCGTAGCGCTTTATCAAAACGGTGTTTTCGATTCGATTGATGACGACTTTGGTAATCGGCGCGCCGTAGATTATCCAGATTCCGGCGGCGACCGCTATTAAACCCATCAGCAAAGCCAGCGCCAGCGTCCAAAACTCGTGCCTGGCATAATTCACGAAACCGCCGAGCGCGCCGTAAACAAACATGCCGCCGACCAGCGCGAAAAACAAACCGAAAATCCATAAACATCCGGGCGTTTCTCGAACGATAAGTTCATTTCCGGTTTGTTCGGTTTGCATTATTGAACCAAATCTTCAAAATCTTCAATCGAAGGCAGCTCCGATAAATCTTTTAAGCCGAATTGAATCAGAAAATCCTTCGACGTGCCGTACTGCATCGGACGCCCGACGGTTTCCTTGCGACCTTTGGCGACAATCAGGCGTTTGTCCAAAAGCGTTTTGATTGCCGAAGCCGATTGAACGCCGCGAATTTCCAGGATTTCGGGAACGGTGACGGGTTGTTTATAAGCGATAACGGCGATTGTTTCCAGCGCGGCGAGCGAAAGCTTCGCGCTCGGGCGCGTTTTCAGAAAAGCGCGGATGTATTCGTGATGTTCAGGACGCGTCGAGATTTGCCAGCCGCCGCCGATTTCGCGCAATTGCAGACCGCCTTCGCGCTGTTCGTATTCGTTAGCCAGTTCTTCGACGGCGGCTTGAATCGCCTCGCGTTCTTCTTCCAGCACGTCAGCCATCGTCTTGACGGTAATCGGCTCGTCGGAAACAAAGATTAAAGCCTCGCAAATCGCCATCAGTTCGGCGATGCCGCGCGGTTGTTTTTCGATTTCTTGTATTGTTTCCATCGATTTTCAGATATAAATTTAACCAGAAAGCCGCAAAGGCGCAAAGAGAAATTATTTATAAAAACTTTGCGTCCATGCCGCGCTGCGGCTTTCCGGTTAAATTCTCCTCAAAATAATATCGCCGAAAATCTTTTCCTGCTGCAGGCTGATGCTTTCCGTGCGAACGATTTCCAGCACGGCGATAAAGGCTAAAACCAGCTCGCGTTTCGAGCGCATCTGCTCGAAAAATTCCCTTAAGTTTATTTCTTTCGCTTTGAAAATCTGCCTTTTCAGATTGTCCAGCATTTCCGCCAGAGACATTTCTTCGCGCTCTATTTCCAGTTCGATTTCCTGCCGCTGCCGCGCCAGAATTTTTTGAAAAACGCCGAGTAAATCGAAAACCGTCGCGTTTGTTTCGGCGTTGTTTTCGTCCGATTCGATCTTTCCGCGTACGAAAACGGCTTGCTCGACCGTCGCGCGCGACCAGAGCATTTCCGCCGCGTTTTTAAATTTCTGGTGTTCGAGCAGGCGATTGACCAATTCCTGGCGCGGGTCTTCCATCTCCTCGACGTTTTCTTCAGTTGGGTCGCGCGGCAGCAGCATTTTCGATTTTATCTCAATCAAAGTCGCCGCCATCACCAGAAAATCGCCGGCGACCGAGATGTCGAGCCGTTCCATCAGGCGAATGTATTTCAGATATTCGTCCGTGATTTTCGCGATCGGGATGTCGAAAATATTCGCCTGTTCCTGCCGGATGAGATAGAGCAGCAAATCGAGCGGTCCGGCAAACGCGCCGAGTTCGAGCTTGATTTCGTCGCGCGATTCGGTCGTGATGTGCGGCTGCTCGGTGTAAAAGTCAAAAGTGAGTTGTTCGGGTTGTTGCTGTTCCATCGAATTAACTGATAACTGAAAACTGATAGTTAAGAATAATTTTCAACTATCAGTTATCAGTTATCAACTCTCACTTAAATATATTTCGTCTCGCGCAGATAAATTATGTAATCGATTTTCGGCGGCGTAAAATTTTCCTCGCGCAGTTTTAAAATAATATTTCCGCGATGAATCGAAGAGTGAAACAAAACGTGCGTCAAAAGCTCGCGGTAAGTGTTTTCCTGCGCGACGCCTTCGCTGGTTTTGTATCCGGCGGTGATGTCCAGACCTTCGTCGTCGAAACGCCGCAGAAGTTTTTCGTAGCTTTCGGCGGTTTCGCGCGCCAGTTTGCCGCAATCATCCAAAGTCAAATTTTGCCAGAAATCGAATCCGGTCGAATCTTTTCCGTAAAGACGCGCGAAATATTCCCGCTCGGTGATGAGCAGATGCGCCAGAATCCGTTGCGCTTTCGCCGACGGCGAATTTTTCAGCGCGACGATTATCCGCCGATTCGCCCAATCGTTGTAAGCAAAAAGATGACGCAGATGTTCGACCGTATTCATTGTTATTTAGCCGCGAAAAAGCACGAAAGAACGCGAACAGAATATATTTCTTTTTCGTGTCTGTTTGTGTTTGCCGGCGGCTTAATTTTCCTGTCTTTCAAAAAAATTATCGCGCTCGACCTTGCAGATGCGCGTGGCGAACGCCTGATAAAAAGTTTCGTAACCTTTCTGCTGCGCCAGTAAATGCTCTTCATTTTCGCGCCATTCGGCGATTGCTTCGAGGCTTTCCCAATAGCAAATCGTGATGCCCAGGTTCTCGCTTCCCGCGTGTTCCATTCCGAGAAAACCGTTTTGTCCGGCGGAAAGCTCCGCCATTCGCGCCGCCAGTTCGTCGTAGCCGTTGTCGCCGCCGTCGCCGGTGCGCACCGAGCAGAAAATCACGGCGTAATACGGCGGCGACGGGGTTTTAGCAATTTCAGACATAAAATCAATATAAATAATAAGACTTACGCAGTTTTTTTCAAATGCGTAAGTCTTAAATGATAATTGCAGCTAAATTATGAATTTATATAACCGATTTGATTTTCCATGTAATATCGGAATTTACCGAGCCGAAATGGTCTTTTAAGATAGGTTTTGCCGTCGCGCCGCAGTCGAAAATATGACCTTTTCCGGTCTGACCGGCGGCGGGACTGTCTTTAAAACCTTCAAACGAGCCGTGCATTTTGGTCGGCGTGGGCGAATCCGGACTGGACAAAGCGTATCCGACGGTTTCGCTCAAGCTTCTTTCGCGGTTAAAGAGATACAACATTCCATAGCTGGAATCATAATCAAAATAGCCTTTGGTCGCCGGCATATAGCCGGGTAGGCAATTCCAGTCGCCTTCGATTCCGAACCACGCCGTATCGTTAAGCGTCAAATCAAAGGATTTGCCGGATTTACCCGTGATTTCAACAACAATTTTTTTCATTTTCACTCCTTATTCAAAGCCTTAATTTTTACTTTTTGCAAAATTTGCGTCGTAAAATAGACAATAAAACTCGGAGTTTTTGCCAAAGTGACGGAATAAACGGAAAATGGAAAACGGCTAACGGAAAATCTAAAAAGCGATTTCCTTTTCCGTTACCCGTTTTCCGTTACCGGTCGGACTTACTGGTGATTCCCAATTTTTCATAAACATCCCGCAAGGTCGGGCGCGCCACCGAGCGCGCTTTTTCCGCGCCGTCTTTTAAAATCTTTTCCAGCTCGGCGTCCGAATAATCTTTTACTTTCGCCTGAAACGGGCGCAGAAATTCGACGACCGCTTCCGCCAACTCGGTTTTGAAATGCCCGTAGCCTTTGCCTGCGAAATGCGCTTCGCATTCCGCCGCCGTTTTATCGGTCACAAGATGATAAATCGTCAAAAGATTGTTTATCGCCGGACGCGTTTCGTCAAAACGGATTTCCGTTCCAGAATCGGTCACGGCGCGCTTGATTTTTTTCGTAATCGCTTCGGCGTCGTCCAGAAGAAATATCGAGCCGTTTAAATTCTCGTCCGATTTCGACATTTTTTTCGCGGGTTCCTGCAGCGATTGAATTTTCGCGCCGACCGGCGGAATAAAATCTCCCGGAATCCGAAACGTTTCGCCGTAATCGCGGTTGAATCTTTCGGCTAAATCGCGCGTCAGTTCGACGTGCTGTTTCTGGTCTTGCCCGACGGGAACCAAATCGGTTTGATAAAGCAAAATGTCCGAAGCCATCAGCGCCGGATAGGTAAAAAGCCCGACGCTGACGCGCTCGCCTTTGCCTTTGGATTTGTCCTTAAACTGCGTCATTCGTTCCAGCTCGCCCATCCGCGCGACGCAGTTTAAAATCCACGCCAGTTCGGCGTGTTCGGCGACGTCCGATTGAATAAAAATGGTCGAAACCTGCGGGTCTATTCCTGCCGCCAGGTAAATCCGCGCCAGATCCAGAGTTTTTTGTTTCAGAACCTGCGGGTTTTGCGGCAGCGTAATCGCGTGCAGATTGACGATGCAGAAAAAGCTCTCGTATTCGTGCTGGAGCGCGACCCAGTTTTTCAGCGCGCCGAGGTAGTTGCCGATGTGCAGCTCGCCGGTCGGCTGCGCGCCGCTAAAAATGCGTTTTTTCATAAATTGAAATTAAAACCACGGCGTGACCAGAAGATATTCGACGACGCGGAAAATCGGTCTCATAATCAAGCCGACCAAGCCGAGATAAATCAAAGCCATTAAAATCAGAAAGCCGAATTGTTCGAGCATATCGAACACGGGCTGAAAGCTGGCGGGCAGAAAAGTCGATAAAACCTTGCTGCCGTCGAGCGGCGGAAAAGGCAGCAGATTGAAGATCGCCAGCGAGACGTTCAGAAAAATCAGATTCAAAAACAGCGTCGCCAGAATCTTTCCGAAGCCTTCCTGAAGATTTTCAAACGTAAACACGCCGTATCCGAGCAGCAGTTTGAAAATCGTAAAGCTGATAACGGCAATCAACAGATTCGCCAGAATGCCGGCGATGGAAACCATCACGTTCGCCTGTTTGTATTTGGTCCATTTGCGCGGGTTGACCGGCGTCGGCTTGCCCCAGCCAATAAGCGGAATCGAGCCTAAAGCGCCGCCGACCGCGCCGAAAATAAAGCTCAGAATGGGCAAAAGCAATGTTCCGATCGGGTCGGTGTGCTTGACCGGATTCAAGGTGACGCGCCCGAGCTGGTAAGCCGTATCGTCGCCGTATTTATACGACATCCAGGCGTGAGCGGCTTCGTGCGCCGAAACCGCCAGCAGCAAAACGACCATGTAAATCACTAAATTTCCGATTAAATCCGCTATATATATATCGCCCATCGTTTAAATCCACCTCGAAAAATTGCCGACCGCTTGGGTTAAAAAAGAAGCCCGGTTATTTTCTTCATTAAATTGTTTTTACGATTAAATTGTGCCATTCTTTCAGAACAAAATAAAATCATCAACGGAGATTTAATGTTGAAACGAATACTTTTCGGCGGTGAAACGTCTACCTCGCCGCTGACGAATTTAGGTTTGACGCTTTTGCGGATTTTCGCCGGAATCGGTTTGATGACGCACGGAATCGGGAAAATTCCGCCGTCCGAGAAATTTATCGAAAGCGTGACGGGAATGGGATTTCCGGCGCCGCAGGCTTTCGCCTGGGCGGCGGGACTTTCGGAATTTGTCGGCGGCGCGCTTTTGATTTTGGGCGTCTTTACGCGCCCGGTCAGCTTTTTTATCGCCTGTACGATGGCGACGGCTCTGATCGGTCAGCACCGCAACGACCCGTTTGCCGCCCAGGAAAAAGCCTTTCTATACTTGTTTATCGCCCTCGCTTTTCTTTTTATGGGCGCTAATTTCTGGAGCGTGGACGGCATTCTGCGCCGCAATAGAAGTTTATAAAACGAACCGCATAAAGTATTAACGGGACGCTGATTATTCAGGATTGAACAGGATTGATTAAGATGAAATCCTGATTTATCCTGAATAATCTTAAAAAAAGAGCGCCCCGGTTTTCTGATCATGAGCAAAGATAAAAATTACATAGTCTGTATCGCCAGCGAGCACAAAGGCAACGATTTTCTGGAAGAATGTCAGGAGGCGGGCTGGCACGTCACGCTCGTAACGAAAGAAAAACTGCTGGACGAGCCCTGGGCGTGGACGAGCCTGAACGGCGTGAAAACCGTGCCGAACGAGGCGACGACCGAAGATTACATTCGCGCCGTCACGAACATTGCCGGAACGCAGCCGGTCACGCGCGTCGTCGGCTTGGACGAATTCGACGTTTTGACCGCCGCCAAAGCGCGCGAGCATCTTCAGGTCGATGGCGGAATGACCGGCTCTTTCGCCCTTCGTTTCCGCGACAAGCTGCGGATGCGGCGGCTGGCAAAGAAGGTCGATATTCCTTGCCCGGAATTTGCCGGCATCTTTAATCGCGCGGAGATAGACGATTATCTGGACGTCGTTCGCGCGCCGTGGATTATCAAGCCGCGCACGGAAGTTTCCGCTTTCGGCATCCGCAAATGCGAAACGAAAGAGCAGGTCTGGCAGGTTTTAAACGAGCTTGACGCGCGCAACACCTGGCGCGATCACCCGTCGCAGTTTTTGATCGAGCGCTTTATCGAAGGCAGAGTTTTTCACGTCGATTCGGTCGTCGCCGACGGCAAAATCATCGCTTCCGGCGTCAGCGAATACGGCGCGCCGCCGATGCGCGTTTCGCACGAAGGCGGAGTTTTCACGACCGCGATTCTGCCGTATAAATCCAGGGAACGCAAAGAATTGGAGAAACTCAACAAAGAGCTTTTGAAAGGTTTCGAATACGAACAGGGCGTTTCTCACGCCGAATTTTTGCAGTCGGCGGCGACCGGCGAATTTTATCTGCTCGAAGTCGCGGCGCGCGTCGGCGGCGCGTATATCGCCAACGTTCTGGAACAGGCGTGCGGCTTCAATCTCTGGCGCGAATGGGCAAAACTGGAAACCGCGACGAAAAAAAATCCGTACAAGCCGCCGAAGCTCCGTAAGGAATACGCCGGAATCACGCTGGCTTTGTCAAAAGAACAAACGCCCGACACGTCGCACTACACGGACGAAGAAATCGTCTACCGCGTGACGAAGCCGAAACACGTCGGCTTGATTTTCTTCTCGAAAAAACACAAACGAATCGAGGAGCTTTTGGGAACCTACACAGAAAAAATCACGCAGGATTTTCTCGCCGTCGCGCCGGTCAAAGAAAGATACGACGATTGAGAAAATGATAAGGTAATTCATACGGCGGCGGGTTTACAGCCCGCCTTTTCTTTTTTCGCCCGATTGCTTATTCTAATTATTTTATGACGGTCGAAATAGCTTCACAGACATCTTCGCCTGCGATTTTAGAGCATCAGCTGGAGCGCGTTTTTCGTGATTTGCTGAAATTTGAATCAACGCCGGAAATGGAAAACTCCGCCGTTTATCAATCAATCAAATTGGAAGTCGAAAGAATTTTAAACGCGGTCGTGCGGGAAAATTTTGCGCCGGAAACGTTTGAGAAAACCGACACGGTTCGCGCTCTGGCTTGGAACATCGAGCGCGGAAATCGTTTTGAAGGAATTGTCGAAGCCTTAAAAAATCACCCGCAGTTGAAAGACCGCGACGTTTTGCTTTTGACCGAGCTGGATTACGGAATGGCGCGCAGCGGCAATCGTTTCGTCGCGCGGGAACTGGCGCAGCAGTTAAAGTTAAATTACGCTTTCGCGCCGGTTTACATCGCTTTGCAGAAGGGCAGCGGCGTCGAGGCGCAAGTGGCGGGCGAAAACACGAAATCGCTGCACGGGCTGGCGATGTTTTCCAAATATCCTCTGAAAAACGTTCACGCCGTCCCGCTGCCGAACGGCAAGGACAAAATGCTCGGCAAGGAAAAAAGACTCGGACATCTGCGCGCTTTGATTGCCGACGTCGAACATCCGGCGGGCTTTTTTCGCGCCGTGACGCTGCATCTGGACGCGCATTCGTCGCGCAAACACCGTCAAAGGCAAATGCGCATCGTCCTCAAACATCTGGAAACTCTGCCCGCTTTGCCGACCGTTATCGGCGGCGACTGGAACACGACGACCTACAATTCGCAGACGGCGACGCGCGCTATCCTCGGTTACTGGCGGCGCGTGATGATGGGCGTCAAAAGAACCGTGCGCAATCATTTTCCGCATCCCGACCGCTATTTTGAAAAAGGCTTATTCGAGGAATTGGAAAAACGCGGCTACGATTATAAAAATCTGAATAATCCGGGCGTCGGCACATTGCATTACGACGTGGAAAGCATCGAGAAAAACACGAATCTGCGCGATTGGGTGCCCGAATGGTGTTTCCCGTTTATCTTTTGGGCGGCGCGCCGGGTCGGCGGGCGCGTCTCGGCTCGGCTCGACTGGTTTGCGGGAAAGGGAATCGCGCTCAGAGGAAAGCCGCAGACCATCGTCGATCTGTACGACGCGGAAAACATTCCGCTTTCCGACCACGACGCGATTGCTTTGGACTTTGCGCCGACAAAAATATAAGCTAATAACTGATGGCTAACAGCCAGAGGAGAAAAATGGAAGTATCTTTTTGTAAAACAACCAGCTTTAATGCCGATAATTTTGAATATGAAATCATCAAAGCCGAAAACGGCTATGCCGAGATGATTAAATTTCCGATTGACGAAACGCAAAACAGTCCGGGCGACGTCATCGTTATTTTAGACGGCGGAGACATTCAATTTCACGGCATCATCGGCAAAATCGAGGAAGGCTACGCTTTCGCCTACGACCCGAAAGGCTCGACTCTGCCCGCCAGCGTCCAGTAAACTTGACAGTTCCGCAATAGATTTTTATCATCTAAATTCGCTTCTCGTGGGGATGTAGCTCAGTTTGGCAGAGCGCTGCGTTCGCAATGCAGAGGTCAGGGGTTCGACCCCCCTCATCTCCACCAAATGTTTTCAAGCACTTACGCGCGTAGGTGCTTTTTCTTTTTTGACGAGTGGCAGGATTTTGGCTTTCAAGGGCTTCCACCGCTTCACGTAAAATATTTTTTCCGCGCTTATATCGGTGAACGCTTCGTAAGTCAGAATGTCCGAGAAGTTTCGCCACCGTCGAATCGTTATAGTTCAATTCGTCAAGCCTCGTCCCGAATGTTTGCCGCAAGTCACGAATCGTTATTTGACCTATCTTTGCCCACTCTGACGCGCCCAGACAAGCCTTTTTTACTGAAACGCCCTGTCCTGCTGGTTTTCGGGCTAGGAAAGAACAAATCAGAACCGTTGTGACGACGTTTATTTAGAAGTTCACAGCAGTGTCATTCATCGGAATCTCGCGTTTGATTTCGGCGAGCGCTTCCGTGTGTCGTCCCGTGTTGGAAAGCAAATGCGCGTAAAAGATATGCACATTCGCCTCGTTCGGTATGTCTTTGCACTTTCTTTCAAATTTTGTCGTTTTTGTTGTTTGCCAAACTGCGAATGACCAGAAACATCATCCAAATCATAATCGCGGCACAGACAACGTTCATTGACGTCCGTAACCAGATTGTTTCTATTAGCTTTTGAATTAACTCGGGGTTTTTGCCTTTGTCCAATTCAAATTGAATTGGAAGCTGAACGGCAAAAGTTGAAATCCACGTGACGATTTGGCAAAACAGGAAAAGACAGACGTGCCATGGACGAATCGCCTTAGGGCGCAGCCACAAAAGTAAGACGGAAAAGACGAATCGCAAAATTAACGGGACGACTAAAAGGGCGACAATGCGCGGCGAAAAAACGGCGCGAAAAGCGACGAATTCGTTTTCGCCGACGGCGGCAAACGTCGGGTAAATAACATAATTGTCTATTACGCCCGCGCCGAGAGTGTAAAACATCAAAACAAAAGTGATGATGAAAACTCCATACGTTTTGAAAATTGAATCTTTCATTTATTTTTCTTAAAAGGCTGGAGTCGCCCGTCGCTTCAATCGGTGTTTCAAATTATTCAAGATTCATTCGTTTAAGAAGCGAAACAAAACGCGGCTCGCTGCGGAGATTGTTCCATTTCGGTTCGATTTTCAGGAAAGCCATTCTTATATCTCGCTGCTCAAACCCGCGCTCCAACCATACAAAAGTTTCATCGCGCTCGTCTAGCGCATTATAAATTAGCGCAATATGGTAAGGCGAAAGGTATTGTTTAGCGGATTCTTTTAACATTTCATCAAGCAGTTTCCTCGCTTCCGCCTGTTTGCCTGACTTCGCCAAAGCGTAACCGAGAAACGCGACCGGTCCGCTGCTGCCGCTGTTCAGTTCTCTAGCCCGGCGTGCTTCGGCGACGGCTTCCCGGTACATTCCTTTTTCGATATAAACGCTTGCGGCAAACAAATGGGGAAGCGGGAAATTCGAGTCCATTTCAGAAGTCTTCAGCAATTTAGCCAACGCTTCGTCATGTTGTCCGGCGTGAAACAAAAACAGCCCTTCGAGCGCGCCGGCGACCAAAGAAAGCGGGTCGAGTTCTCCGGCGCGTTTCGCTTCGGCGATCGATTCCTGGTGCCGTCCCGTAAGTGAAAGTATATAGGCGTAAAACATATGCGCGTCAGCGTTATTCGGGTTAAGCTCTATAGCTCGTTTGATTTCATTTTCGGCTGCCGCCCAATCCCAGTCATACCAAAATATGATTGAGCTAAGCGAGCTATGAGCTTCGGCTAAACTGTCATCAATTTCAAGTGCCTTGTTTGTCGCCGCTCTCGCTTTCGGCATAACTTCGGTTGCCGGAATCTCGCCGGAGAGCACAAACGAGCGATAGGCATCCGAGATTCCGACGTAGGCGAGCGCATAGTTCGGATCAATTTCAATCGCCTGCTGAAAATATGCCATTCCTTTTTGGATTTCCGGCGGCGTTAATTTGAATACGTGAAAACGTCCTTTGAGATAAAGCTGATAGGCTTCCGGGTTTTCCGTCGGACGTTTAGCCATCTGCTGTTGTTCGGAATTTGTCAGTTTCAGGCGCAGATTTTGGGCGACGGCTTGCGCGATTTCGTTTTGCGCGGCAATCACATCGGCTGAATTTTTAACATATTGATTGCCCCAAATCTGCGAATCGTCGCTCGCATCAATCAGACGCACATTGATGATAAATTTATCGCCGATTTGCCGGATGTCGCCCGTAATCAGTGTTTCGACGCCTAATTGCGCGGCAATCTTTTTATTGTCCGTCTGATTTTCCCTAAATCGAAACGCTGAATTTCGCGACATCACCCGCAAATTCGTAATCTGCGATAGATTATTGATGACGCTTTCCGTAATTCCGTCCGACAGATATTCGAGATTCGGGTCTTGCCCACTATTGACAAAAGGCAAAACGGCAAGTGATTTTTTGCCCGCCGCGCTCGAAGCCGGTTTGTTTGCCGACCAGAAATAATAGCCGAAACCGATTACGGCGATGAGCAGCAGAACGGCAGCGAGCGCGGCGAGCGGTTTGCGACGATTGAATCGCCCGGTGAAATTATTATTCGTATCGTTCGTCCGTCGCTCGCCTTCGCCGGTCGTCGTTCGCAAAACGGCGGTCGCATTTTTGTCGTTCGGCGAAGGCGATTTTTCCAGG
>DASVRL010000347.1:0-8021 GCA_036388635.1 Pyrinomonadaceae bacterium | reverse complement strand
GCTGGAAAATCTTGCCGAAAGGACGATTGACCAGTTGTTTTTCGAGTTCTTTCCTGACGGCTTCAAGGGTCGCTTCGTTCATAGAGGATTTTTTATCCTGAATCGATAATAAATAAACAGATTAGCACAATAAAAATGGCGAGTAACTTCTGAAAGCCACTCGCCGGAATTTTCGAATTTTCCAAAAAATCAATATTCTTCTCTGACGACAATCGTTCCCGCCAGAAGGTCGTGCGCGGCGCGCTTTTCGCTGTTGAAAAACAACGGCAGAAAACCGACCCCGCCGAGCGCCAGCGAGAAAAGATAAACGCAGGAATTAACCGCCGCCTGATGAAACGTCGGGTAATCGTTTTCTTCGATGTCGATGATTTCCAGCGAGAAAAGACGCATCCCGAGCGTTCTGCCCAGGAATCCGACGCTCACCGTCATATAAATAAACATAACGATTGCAAAAGTCGCCAGAAATGCCAGCAAGCCTTGCAGCGTAAACAAATTGCCGTTTAAAAGCATAAACGGCGACAGCAGAATAAAGCTCAAAAACGAACCGATAATCAAATCGAAAAGCCCGGCGTTAAAACGCAGCGAAACCGGCGCGCAATCGTCGATTTCTTCAAATTCTCCGGCTTCCGGCTCGACGGCTTCGACTTCGCCGTAAGCCGTAACGTCGTCGATTTCCTCGTCAAAATCGCCAACCGGCGTTGCAATATTTATTTTATTTTCAGTCGTTTTGAAACTAATCGAACGGCTCTCGCCGCTCGCCGCAGCGGTTTTCACGACCTGCGACAAAGGCGGAAGCTTGTTGGTGTCAAATTTTTCAGCCTTTTTCTCAGGCGTACTTTCAACTTTCTTTTCGATAATAAAAGTCTTCGGCTGAGTTTTGAAGGGAATATTTTCCGGCTTCGGCGACATCGCCTCCGAGGTCTGATTCGGGACGGCGTACGGGAATGTTTTCGGCTGCGCCGGCTGCGGCTGTTGCGGCACGGCAGTCAGATGCGTTTTCGGCTTTTCCTCTTCGGCGTAATACATCTGGCGCGATTGCTCGATGCGGCGCATCGCGGCTTCGAGCTTCGGATTGCCGGAAACAATCGGATTATTTTGCACGACCGGTTCGGCTTGCAAGGCGGTCGCGCCGCTCGTTGCCAGCGTCATCGATTGCGGCGCGGCAGCGCTGCTGCTGCTGCTGCTGCTGGTCGAAACCGCGTCGGTTTGCGTGTGGCTCGTGCGGTCTTGACGCTTGCGCACCACATTCTGCAGATGCAGACGCCATTCGGGCACGACCGCGTTTTTATGACGAAAATCAACCAGCGTCGGGCTGGTCGCTTTGCTGGCGATTTCCGAAGTCTGCGGCTTCGGCGCGGCGGCGGGCGGCGCCAGTTTCGGCTGCACGGGCGGCTGAACCGGTGCTGGCGGAATCGAAGGCTGTTCAAGCGTTTCCGCGCGCCGCTCAGGTGGCAGCGAAGTGTGTCTAACGGCAGCCTGCACCGGCGGCTGAAGCGGAGTTTGCTGAACGGGCGGCGGCGGAATTGCCGGCTTTGGAATTTCTTTTTGTATCGCGGGTTTTGCTGATTTTACAATCGGGGAAATTTTCAAAGCCAGTTCTTCGCGGACGGAATCGTTCATCATCGTTCCGCAGCTCGGGCAAACCGACAAACTAGAAGCCAAAATTTTATTGCAACCGGGACAATTCATAGTTTTAAAATATTGAAAATTGGAAAAAGTGAAACGCGAGTTTTGGTTGAAAACCAAACGATATGACCAAACTGTGAACAGACTATCAGGAATTACTTTAAGTAGTCAATAGTAAATTTATGAAAACACAGGGAATTTTGACTTGAAACACAAAAAAAATGTGAAAAACTGGAAAAAAAGCCGGATTATGAATAAGAAAAGAGGAAATTACAGCGGTTGACGCCCGCCGAATCCGGCTTCGACCTCGTGCCACCATTCGATTTCATCGCCTTCGCCGAGCTGCCAGCAGAGCAAAACGACGCGACCTTCGCGCCACGACGGAAAATCAATCAGACCGCGCGCGTAGTCTTTCAGCTGGACGCCGAGATTGTCGATTTCGAGGGTTAATTTGCCGAGTTCGTAAAGCAGCTTCACATAACGAGAGCCGCCCAGCATTCCGCCGCCGCCGAATTGCGCGGCATCCGCCGCCGCCATTGCCGATTCGCGAAAACGCGCGATTTCCGCGTGCCGCTTCTGGATTTTCTGCAAAATCGGGCGCACGGCGGGAATCAGGTCGCTGGCTTCGGTCGGCGTAAAAAGTTTCATCTATCGTCGGTGACGCGCACAAAATCCGCCAGGCTGTCGTCGTCGGTTTCCGCAAAATTCGGCGGCTCGATGTTGATTTCCCGCGTTATGCGCGAGTAGTCGCTAGCGTGGTTCGGATTAATGCCAGCCGGCGGCGGCAATTCTTCCGGCGGCACGAACGAAGGAATTTCGTAGCGCTCGCTGGTAATATCTTTTCTGACAAGCTCGGCAATATCGCCCAAATCGATGAAAAAATCCGCCACGTCGATCAGGCGCGGCGCCGTGTTTGAGCGAAAACCGGCGACTTCGACGCGGCATCCTTTATAGGCGACGGCATTGACGGCGTAAACAAAATCTTCGTCGCCGGAAACCAAAACGGCGGTGTCGTATTTTTCCGCCAGCGACAGCATATCGACGGCGATTTCCACGTCCAGATTCGCCTTGCGCGTCCCGTCGTAAAAGGTTTTCAGTTCTTTCTGCACGACGCGGAAACCGTTGCGCCGCATCCATAAAAGAAATCCTTGCTGGCGTTCGGCGCCCGCATCGACGCCCGTGTAGAAAAAAGCGCGGAGCAAGCGCCCGTCGCCGAGCAAAACCCTTAAAAGCTTGTTGTAATCAATATCGATATTATGAAAACGCGCCGCGTGAAAAAGATTATTTCCGTCGATAAAGACGGCGACGCGACCTCGATTCCCGAAATGCCAGGAAGCCGTAGCAGTTTCAATCTGCATTTTTGATAACCCTCTTTGATAAAATAGACAGCCGCCGGACTTTTCGAAAAGAGAGACGAATTTTAATTAAAAGGTTGATAAGAACTTTTCAAATAGCCGAAAAATATGGACTTGTTTAATAACTTTCTCTTTCCCGGTCCGCGCTGTCAAAAAACAATAAGAACAATTTATATAACTCTTTATAGTCTGCCGTTAAGCGAGCGAATCGGTCAAGCGAAAATTGACCGGCAGATTTCAAATTTATCGTATAATCGAAAAGCGATGGAAAAAAAGACCGAACAAATTCACGCCGACCAGTGGTTAAAAGACGTTGCCGCCGAACCGGAAATCCGGAATTTTAAACCCGAAGAAATGATTTCCTGCCCGAGCTGCGAGCGGAAAAGCCCGCCGACGCGTCTGAAATGTTTTTACTGCGGCGCGCCGCTGCCCGTTTCGGCGGCGCAGTCGGAATTTATCAAACCGCAGCCGCGAAAAATGGAAACCTGGGAAAAAGGCTTCAACCTGATTATTTTGCCAAACGCTCATCCGTGTGATGACGCCAGTCTCAGGGAAGTTGCCGCAATGACGCGGCTCGAAAAGGAAGATTTACGAAAATTAATCGAAACGCAAAAGCCGCTGCCTCTGACGCGCGCCGATTCGCAGAAGGAAGCGGAAATTATCCAAAAAAGATTAAACGAAATCGGTTTCGAAAGCTTGATTTTGAGCGATGAAGAAGATTTGAAAATTGAAACAATCTCGCGCCGCCTGCGCGGAATCGAGTTTCATGAAGACAAGCTCGTTTTGATACTTTTCAACTCGGACGAAATTGCGGAAATCCAGCGCCGGGATTTAAGCTTAATCGTCACCGGCGCGGTGTTTGAACGCCGCATCGAAACGACCGAGCAGCGCAAAAAACGCCAAAACAAAGTTCTGGAAACGACCGAAACGAGCGCCGACCAGCTTTTAATCGACATCTACACGCCAGCCGACGCGGTCGGCTATCGAATTCTTTCCGGCGGCTTCGATTTTTCCTGTCTGGAAACGGAAAAGGGAATTCTGGCGCGCGAAAATATGCGGAAATTGGCGGATAAACTGCGCGCTTTCGCCCTGAAAGCGAAATTCGTCGGCGATTACCTGCAAGTCAGAGACGTTTTGGGAAAAGTCTGGGAAGTCGAAGAAAAACGCGATTCGCGCGGGCTGCAAAGAAAAGGCTTCGGGCGGCTCGATTTCGGAAACGTGACGACGATTAACAATTTGGCGCAATTTACGAAATATTCGCGCTTGCAGCGACATCTATTATGAAGGCAAAAGGCAAAAGGCAAAAGGCAAAAATAAATAATCGTTCGGAAGCGGGCGCAAGCGGCAGATTTCAAGGCGGAAGCCCGCGCGCGAGCAAGCGCGACGATTCCCTCAAAGAAAAAAATCGCCCACAGCTAAAAACAGATAAACACAGATTTGAGAAGCAAACTTCCTTTAAATCTGAAACTGCTAAATCTGAAACTGCAAAAAATCCCAGATTACAAACCGAAGTGCCGGCTTCGCGGCTTAGACCGCCGACCGCCGACCGTTTTTCAAACGACAGCGAACAACGGGCGGCAAACATAATTTACGGCGTTTTGCCCGTTCTCGAATCTCTGCGCGCGGGCGCGCGGCGAATCGAGAAAATTTTTGTCGCCGAAGGCGCGCACGAAAACCGCTTGCAGGAAATCTTTGATTTGGTCAGGCAATCGGGAATTCCTTTTCAAAAAATTCCGCGCCAGAATTTACAGAAATTCGTCGAGCCGGGCACGAATCATCAAGGCGTCGTGGCTTTCGTCGCTGCGGCGGAATATGCCGGTGCCGACAAATTGATTGAAGAAATCACGACCAAGGAAAATTCGCTCGTCGTGATTCTGGACGGCGTCGAAGACCCGCGAAACCTGGGCGCGATTTTGCGAACGGTCGAATGCGCCGGCGCGGACGGCGTTTTTATTCCCGAGCGCCGCGCCGTCGGGCTGACGGAAACGGTCGCCAAATCGTCGGCGGGCGCGACCGAATACGTGAAAGTGGCGAAAGTCGGAAATCTCAATCGCTTGATTGACGAGTTGAAAGAGAATAACATCTGGATTATCGGCACCAGCGGCGAAGCGAAAACGGATTATACCGAATGGGATTGGACGCGCAGCTGCGCGCTCGTGCTGGGCGGCGAAGGCAAAGGCTTGCATCGCCTGACGGCGGAAAAATGCGACGTGCTGGTGAAAATTCCGCTGCTCGGACGGATAGAATCATTGAACGTTTCGGTCGCCGCCGGCGTAATTCTCTACGAAGCGGTCAGACAACGAACTTTGCGACGCGGCGGCGAGGAAACAAAGGACGAATAAGCTTGGCGGCTGACCAAAGACAAAGGACTAAAAATTTATGTTTTGCCCGAAATGTGGAACACAAAACCCGGAAAACGGAAAATTCTGTCGCGCCTGCGGAACGGATTTAGGCAACGTCTCGGCAGCTATCAGCGGTAATCTGCCCGCCAGTATGAACGATGCGGGCGTCGCTCATATTCATCACGAAGCGCGCCGCCGTCAAGACCCGAACGAGGTATTCGGCGACGGGTTGAGAAACATTATTTTAGGCATCGGTTTTCTGATTGTTTCATTCGCCCTGCTGTTGACCAACGTCGCCGGCGGTAAAGCCTGGTGGTGGGCGATGCTTTTTCCCGCTTTCGGTATGCTGTCGAGCGGCATTTCCTGTTACGTGAAATCCCGGCGAATGGAAAAAAGGCAAAGCGCGTCTTTAAATCAAAATCAAACGAACCAGACGGCGAATCTGCTCAACCAGCCGCCGGCGAATTCCGCCTTGCCGCCGCCGACGCAGACCGATTACGTCAAACCGCAGCAAAAATCCATCTACGAGACGGGCGAGCTTTACGAAAAACCGCCGAGCGTAACGGACGCGACGACGCGACATCTGGAAATCAACAACGAGGGCGAAACGATGACTCTGCCGAAGAAATGACGAGATGGAAATAATTTTATTATTGATTTTTATGACTCTGTTTTCGTCTCTCGTTGCCGCGCAAACGGAACCGCTTAAGGCAACCACTCTCTCACCCGGGAAAACTAAAGTAAAAATTATTCAGCTAAAGCCGTAATCGAAATTCCTTTCTGCTACGGCAGTTTTAGTTCCTGGTGTTTTGATTAGGATTTCTTCCTTAAATCGAGCCGGTGTCCGGCAATTTTTTCAATCACTTTCAAATATTTTTTCGGGAACAGGCGTGCGGCGTAGTTGATGGCGTGCGCGTCTTTGCCGATTAGAATGCGCGGATTTTCCGCACGGATGCCGCGCAGAATCGTTCGGGCGGCTTGTTCGGGCGTGGTTTGCGCGACTTTGTCGAAAAATTTCACGCCCTGTTTTTTATATTCTTCGGGCGTTTCCGAGCCGAGCCGCGAATTGCGGGCGATGTTGGTTTTGATTCCGCCCGGATGAACCGAGCTGACGCGGACGCCGGTGTCTTCCAATTCGTGGCGCAGCGCTTCGGTAAAGCCGCGCACGGCGAATTTCGACGCCGCGTAAGCCGTCTGTTCCGGCGGCGCTACGAGTCCGAAAACACTGGAAATATTGACGATGTGCGCTTTTTCCTGTTCTTTCAAAACCGGCAGAAAAAATTTCGTGCCGTAAACGACGCCCCAGAAATTGATGCTCATCAGCCATTCAAAATCTTCCAGCGAAATTTGCTCGAAAGTTCCCAAAAGCCCGACTCCGGCGTTGTTGACCAGATGCGTCACGCGATTGTGCGCGGCTAAAACGTCGGCGGCAAACTTTTGCATCTCGCCTTTGTCCGCCGCGTTGACGATGTGTTTTGAAACTTTGACGCCGAGTTTTTCGACCGCTTCGGCGGTTTCGTTTAAGCCGTCGGCGTTGACGTCGGAAATGGCAATGCCCGCAAGGTTTTCCTGCGCCAGACGAATCGCCAAAGCGCGCCCGATGCCCGAAGCCGCGCCGGTGATAACGGCAACACTATTTTTTGTTAAAGTCATAAATTTGTTGGTCGGTCTTCGGTCTTTGGTTTTCGGTCTTCGATTTTCTTTTGCTCGACGCGAATATATTTCTTTAACGAAGACCGAAGACCGTTTTCAAAATCAATAAACCTGCATGTCAGGATTCGTCTGCAAAGTTAAATTAGATTGCGCCTGCCTTTTTCCTTGAAACTTTTTCCGTAATTTTTTCTCTTTTCGCAAAAGCAAAGGCAAAGTCCGGTGAGCGAGGCGAATTTTTCGCAAGCTCGCCACCGGGTCAATCAGATGCGTCGTCGGCAGGCGCGCGCCTGCCTCCTTTAAGACCAAGCCGAGCGGCAATTCCATCTGCTCTTGCAGCTTAATTATTTTTGCCAAAAGTTCTGCGGCGGGCGTGATTAAAGGTCCGACGCCGTAACGGATTTGCTGCGTTCCGAAAACGTAGAGATTTTTATAATCGGGCAGAACCGAACCGCCGTAAACTTGCGCGATATTGTCGTTTTTTACCGGAACTAAGCCTTCGGGCAAAAAGGGAAAACTGAGGTAAAATCCGGTGGCGCAGACGATTAAATCGACTTCCGCGCTTGTGCCGTCAACAAAATTCACGGTTTTGCCCGCAAAATTTTTAACGTCCCGGTGCGGCTTGATTCTGCCGTGTTTCAGATAATGCAGAATCTCGCTGGAAACGGTCGGGTGATGCTCGAAAAGCTTGTGGTCGGGATGCGGCAAGCCGTAATCCTCGTATTTGCCGACGACGACGCGCAGCATAATTTTTAAAACGAATCTTTGCAGAAACACCGGCAGATAAATCGCCGGAGATTCCGCGCTCGGTTTGCCGAACAGAGTTTTCGGCAGAAACCAGTAGCCGCGCCGCAAGCTTAAATGCGTCTCTTTGGAAACGCGCGCCGCTTCCGAGGCGATATCGCAGGCGGAATTTCCGCCGCCGATGACCAGAACTCTTTTGCCCGCCAGCTGTTCGGGCGTTTTGTAATCTTTCGAGTGAATCGTCTCGCCCGCAAATTTGCCCGCGTAAGTCGGAAAACGCTTGTCCCAGTGATGACCGTTGCAG
>DASVRL010000346.1:0-8688 GCA_036388635.1 Pyrinomonadaceae bacterium | reverse complement strand
ATAGAGATTTTTTATCGGCGTTTTGTAGGCGGACATTTCCGGCAGCGGGCGGAAGAGAAACATCTGGTCGAAGTCCATCTCGACGTGCATCACGTTTCCCCGGAGCAGTCCGAGACGCTGTTCCAAATCGAGCGGCGATTGGACGAAGCGTTCGATGATGGAATTTTTGACGTTCGGCGCGTAGGCGTTTACTACGTCAATCAATTTATCGGCTTCGCGCTGCTGAATGTTTTCCCATTTTTCGCCGTTGGATAATTCATAAGGGAAATATTGTCCCCAGATAAAAAGCGTGTGTTTTCCGGCGGGTGCTAAAGTCGGGTCGACGGCTGAAAAAGTCATTGCCAGAGCCGACGGATTTCGTGACGGAATGCCGTTCAGATAATCGGCGTAGGATTTTTCCAGATAAGCGAGCGACGGGCAGAGAAGCTGTAAGCCTCGATGACAATCGGACGGCTTTCCGCCGCTTGTCGCAGACGAATAATCGGGCAATTCCGAAACGGCGCAGCGCACAATCATTCCGAAGCCGTTGCCGATGCGGACGTTTCGGATTCTTTCCGCTAAGCCTTCGGGCAAATTTTCCTCGCCGATCAGTTTAAGAAACGTCGTGTGAACGTGCGCGTTCGAAACGATTCTTTTGGCTTGGATGCGCGCGCCGTTTTCCAGAATTATCCCGCCGGTTTCGCCCGCTTCGACTTCGATTCGAGCGACTTCCGCGTTTAATAAAATCTCGCCGCCGTGATGCGCCAGGCATTTCGCCATCGCCTGCGTCAGCGCGCCCGAACCGCCTTTCGGACGTTTGACGCCGCTTTTATGAATCATCGAATGCCAGCCTAAAAAATCGCCCGAAGCCGCGGCGGTCGGCGGCGGACCCGATTGCGCCGCGAGCCAGGCAAGCGCCGCGCGCAAGCCTTCGTGTTTGAAAGTTTCTTTGACCAGCGCGCCGTAACTAGTCATCAGCTTGCGCACCATATCGGCGGGATTTTTCGATTTCGTGCCGAAAATCATGTGCCGCGCTAGATTAAAAGCGGTCGGCGGCTTGAGGAAAGCGGCGAAAACGCCTTCGTTCAGTTTTTCCCATTCGGCGACGAATTTTCGGTAACGGTCGGCGTCTTCGGGCGAGACGCGGGCAATCGATTCGCAGGTTTTATCGACATCTTTCCAGAAATAAATCGCGCCTTTGCCGTCAGGCATCGGCGCAAAGGCGAACGGGTCGCAGTCGATATAAACCAGACCGAATTTTTCCAGTTCCAATTCGCGGACGACCGGCGTCAGATGAATCATTATGTGCGCGCTGGAACCGACGTCGATTTTATAGCCTTCGATTAAATTATCCTGCGTGCAGACAGCGCCGCCGATAATGTGACGGCGTTCTAAAACAATCACTTTCAAACCCGCTTTGGCAAGATAACACGCGCACGTCAAGCCGTTATGCCCGCCGCCGATGACGGCGACATCGTAAGTTTCGTTCATTCGATTATTTTGCCACAGAGCGAATCATCGAACACGGAGCGAAATTTGATATCGGCGTAAAAATGCGCGGCTGATTGAATTTGCCAGCAGAAGGCGATTATTTATCGTCTTTGAATATCACGAACGGCGTGCCGAAAACCAGTAATAAGCCCAAGCCGTGTCCTTGAATGTCGGACAATGTCGCGGTAAATAATCCGGTAAACAATAATGCCAATCCGAGAAAAAAGCGAAATGTTCCGGCGAAAACCGGCGTGGCGTAACTTTTTTGAACCTCAGCGCTGCAACTCATTTTAATATCTCCTTATGATTTATTCGGTAAATTTTTCTCGCTCAAACCCGATGGTTCGCGGCTTTATTCTCCTGTTTGTTCGCCTTTATTTTTTTACCAGCAGGGAAAGCTGCCCGAGATGGTAGCTCTGGTGATTTGTGCGGCTGATAAGCACGTTTAATCTGTTTCGATGCGGCTCTTTGGCAAAATCTTCGTCCGAGACGGCGGTATGCCGGGCAAACCATTCTTCCGTCGAAGTTTGATTAAAATGATGGGCAAGTTTGGCGTTGACTTCATTCCAGAACTTCTTCAGCTCGGCAATCGAAGGCTTTTCAAAAGCCGATTTATCGGGATTTTTGACAAAAACTTCTTCGAGCTGAGGATAAAGCTTTTCGCCGAAACCGAGCAGCGGCAGTAAGTGGTCGCTGACCGCCGCCAGATGTCCGAGAAGATAAATTCCGCTGTTTCTGCCGGGCGCGATTTCCGATTGTAATTGCTCGTCCGAAATATCGCCGAGCAGTTTATCAACCCTTTCGTTTTGCGTCCGCCACGCGTCGACGACCATTTTTACAAAAATTTCTTTTTCCGCTCCGATTTCATTTTTCTCTGATTGTGTCTTCATTTTTTTTCTCCAAATTCGCAGATTTTTTCCGCGAGCTTTAAACTACAGATTTTTTATCAAACAAAAAGCCGACCAGGCGTTCTATTTGCGGCGCGATGATTAAAATCGCCGGAATGACGATTAAATAAGCTATTGCCCAGGATTTCAGCCATATTTTCAAAAAGTTTTCCGCCAAACCGAGATTTGCAAAAATTACCGTAAACGAAACTAATCCCGTTGTAACGATTCCCATCAGCAGGGCAAAAGTGATTTTTTGTTTCATATTTTAAATAAAAGCAGCCTCGTCGAAACGGTTTCGACGAGGCTGCTTTTCAACCTTCTTACCAGGGCAATTCCTGACCGAGATGAATAAATTTGCCGGTGTAGCCGTCAGCCGGAAGCGTCGCCAGCGAAACGGAAGTTTTCGCGCCTTCCGATACCGGCAGCTCGCCCTGCGCGTTCATATCGGTCAAGACCGAACCCGGATGCGCCGCGTTTACTTTTATCGGCGTATCTTTCAATTCGTAAGCCAGATGAACGGCATAACCGTTCAGCGCGGTTTTCGAGATGTCGTAAGCCGGAACTTTCCAGTTATAAATCGGCGACTGCGGGTCGCTGTGCAGATTCAGCGAACCCAAGCCGCTCGACAAAAAGACGATTCTTCCGGCGTCCGATTTTTTAACGAGCGGAAGGAATTTTTGCGTCAGCGCGACGGTGTTGAAAAAATTCGTGTCGAAGGTTTTGCGGAAAATCTCGTCGGAAGTTTTGCTCGCTCCGGTGTGCGCGCCGTTTTCCTCGCTCTGGTCGATGAAAATTCCGGCGTTGTTAATCAGAATATCGAGCCTGCCGTAATTTTCTTCCACGTATTTCGCCGCCGATTCGTGCGTTTTCGCGTCGTCGACGTCCAATAAAACGAATTCCGCGTCGAAACCTTCGTCTTTCAATTTCGCTGCGGCTTCTCTGCCGTTTTTCTCGCTGCGCGCGCCGATTAAAACTTTAATGCCCTGCTCGCCGAGCTGCCGCGCCGTTTCAAAACCGATGCCGCGATTGGCGCCTGTAATTAGTGCTAATTTTTTATTTTGTTCACTCATTTTATTTCCCTCGTTTTCCTTTATTTTTATTTACCCGTATTTTTATTTACCCGTCTCTAATTGTTACTGAAAAAGTAACAATTCCGCCGAAAAAAAATTTACTTTCCGATGTCGGCGATAACTTCCGCCAGAGTCGTTTCTGCCAAACTTCCTTCAAACGATTTCTGCGCTTTGGCTAAAACTTTCCGCATCGTCGCTTCGATGTTGCAGCTGACGCGGCATCGGCTTTGCACCGGATAATCGTGAATCGCAAAAGTTTTCGGCGCGTCGACGGCGTTGTAAATTTCCAGCAGCGAAATCTCTTCCGGCTTTTTCGCCAGCAGGCACGAACCCGATTTTCCGGTCGTCGTCGTGACCAGACCCGATTTCGACAACTTTGCCAGAATTCTTCTGACGAAGCTCGGACTCGTGTTAATGCTCAACGCCAGCTCGCTCGATGTCGCTTGCCGCTCGCAGTTAAAGCCGAGCGCAATCATCAGGTGAACCGCGATTGAGAATTGTGTGTTCGTCGCCATAACTGTTACTTTATTAGATACAGTTTAAGCTTGTCAAGCAAAAAAGATATTTTTTTTTAGAATTATGAAAATCAGCGGACATATCTTCGGCTTCGGTGAATTTTCTTAGCCTAATCGAGAGTCAAAGCTTTATAATCAAAATACGCAATAAAAATCTGAACAAAGGGAAGAAGAAAAATGATAAAAAGTGACGAAGGAAAAACCGTTTCCTATTGGGAAGCGAGCGAGGATTTGCTGAATAAAAGCGCGCTCGGCGAATCAATCGAAACGGATGTCTGCATTATCGGCGGCGGAATTTCCGGCTTAACGACCGCTTATCTTTTGACGAAAGCGGGCAAAAAAGTCGTGGTTATCGACGACGGCACAATCGGCGGCGGCGAAACTTCGCGAACGACGGCGCATCTTTCCAACGCGCTGGACGACCGCATTTATCGCGTCGAAAAATGGCACGGCGAAGAGCACGCGCGGCTGGCGGTACAGAGTCACGGCGCGGCGATCGGCGAAATCGAAAGAATCGTCGAGACGGAAGGAATCGACTGCGATTTTCTGCGCGTGGACGGTTATTTAATAGACGCGGGTGAGGAAAGCGACGACGATTTGAACGAAGAACTGGAAGCCGCGCATCGCGCCGGATTCGCGGAAGTCGAACGCGTCGGGCGCGCGCCGCTTAAAGATTTCGACACGGGCGAATGCCTGAAATTTCCGCGTCAGGGGCAATTTCACATTCTCAAATATCTCGCCGGTTTAGCCAAAGCGATAGAACAGAACGGCGGAAAGCTTTTTTCCAACACGCGCGCCGTCGAATGGAAAGGCGAAAACGCGCCGCAGGTGAAAACGTCCGGCAATCAGACGATTCGCGCTAAAGCAATCGTTCTCGCCACGAATTACCCGATAATGAGCAAAATGTTTGCCAAGCTTCCGGCGTACCGGACGTATGTTATCGGCGCGCGCATTCCGAAAGATTCGCTGGAAAAAGCCTTGTATTGGGACACGGCTGACCCGTATCGCTACGTGCGCACGCAGCCGGAAGAGACTCACGACGTTTTGATTGTCGGCGGCGAAGATCATCGCACCGGGCAGGAAGACGACGGCGACGAGCGTTTCGAGCGGCTCTGGCAATGGACGAAAGAAAGGTTTCCGATGGCGGAAGAAATTTTATACCGTTGGTCAGGGCAGTTTATGGAAACGCACGACGGGCTGGCTTTTATCGGCAGATTTTCCGGCTCGGAGCCGAACGTTTATCTGATAACGGGCGATTCGGGAATGGGAATGACGCACGGCACAATCGGCGGAATGCTGGTTTCGGATTTGATTCTGGGACGCGAAAATCCGTGGACGGAAGTTTACGAGCCTTCGCGGCTGGCGACAATGTCAATCTCGGAAGCCATCCCGGAAATTATCGATTCGACCGCGCCGTACGTCGATTGGGTGACGGGCGGCGACGTTTCTTCAGTCGAAGAAATCAAACCGGGCGAAGGCGCCATCATCAGTCACGGCACGACGAAAATCGCGGCATATCGCGACGAAAACGGAAAGCTTTACGAGCGTTCCGCCGTCTGCGCTCACTTAGGCTGCCTCGTGCGCTTTAACTCGCTGGAAAAAACCTGGGATTGCCCGTGTCACGGCTCGCGCTACGGCATCGACGGTCATCCGATAAATACGCCGGCTTTTACAGGACTGGCGGAAATCGAAGATTCTTCGAACGAGTAAGAATCAGGAAATTTAGCCGCCGAAGAACACGGAGAAAGAGAAATGAGCGGGATAACTAAGATTGAATCTTAGTTATCCCGCTTCGTCCTGTTATGCCGGTTCATTTCTCTTTCGTGCTTATTCGGGCTGAATTGCTTTGGTCAAAATCAGCTTTTTAATTTCATCGATTTTTTCCAGCGCGGCTTCTTCGCCCGCTTTGATAAACTCGTCCATTTTGCCGATTTCGTCCGGTCTGAGATGGGCGATTTTCGGGACAATCACGACATCGGCGCGGTAATGATGCGCTTTGGAAGCCGTCCTGAGCAGCATCAGCGCCGACTGGAAAAAAACGCCGAGCAGCGTGCTCGGATTTCCCCAATACGTCGCGCCGGAAGAGATAACGTCAACGGCGATAACGATTTCCGCGCCGAGCTTTCTGACGGCTTTGGTCGGGACGGGCGCGACCACGCCGCCGTCGATCAGCTTTCGGCTGTCGGCGTCTTCGAGCGGGACGAAAACGCCGGGAATCGCGCAGCTGGCGCGGACGGCGAAAGGCAAATCGCCTTCCGTTAAAATTACTTCGTCGCCGGTTTCCAAATCGCAGGCGACCGCCGCGAAAGGAATCGGCAGCTCTTCGAAGGTTTTAAAGGGAAAATTCTGCTTGATAAAATTGCCCATCGGCGCGTTCGATAAAATTCCTTTGGGCGAGTAGGAAAAGCCGGTCATATTAAACCAGCTGATTTTTTTCGAGAAAGCGATTATTTCATCGACGCTCAAGCCGCTGGCGAAAGCCGCGCCCGCAAACGAGCCGGCGCTCGTTCCGGCAATGCAATCAATCGGAATATCGTGTTCGGCTAAAACTTTCAAAACGCCGAGATGCGCGTAACCGCGCGCCGCGCCGCCGGATAAAGCCAAGCCGATTTTTTTTCGAGTCATAATATTAATAGTTGATAACTGATAACTGATAACTGATGGTTATTTGGCTTTCACTATCAGTTATCAGTTATCAGTTATCAACTATCTATTGATTTTAACTTTTGTTTATGAAAAACTTAAATCTCTAAAATGACTCTGCACGAAACTTCAGATTTTCCGCGAAATCCGACGACAGCCGACATTGCAGCGGGCGCCAGCGCTTGCCCGGTTTGCTCGCGCGAAGCGAAAGACGAATATGTGCCGCTCGTGGCGCTGGAAGAAGATTTACAAAATCTGATTCGCGCCAATGCGCCCGACACCGAAGAATTTCAAGCCGTCTGCGCGCGCTGCGTTCGCCTTTTCGAGCGCGCCAAAGAACAGATTATCAAAGACGCGGCGATGCAAAAGGACGGCTCGCATGTGCTTTCGACGCCGCTCCGGCTCGACGCCGACGAAAGATATACGGGCAGGGGAATCACCATCGCGTTTCTCGATTCGGGATTTTTTCCGCATATCGATTTGACCGCGCCGAGCAATCGCATTCTGGCTTATCACAATCTGAGCGCGACGGGCGACG
The DNA here is from genome assembly GCA_036388635.1 of Pyrinomonadaceae bacterium. GTDB lineage: Bacteria > Acidobacteriota > Blastocatellia > Pyrinomonadales > Pyrinomonadaceae > JALZHR01. Next base: position 1,562 of record DASVRL010000346.1, on the reverse strand, counting down.
GCGATGCGTCGCTGTTTCAAGCCGACGTCGCCAGCTGGCACGGGATGATGACCTCGGTCGTCGCGGCGGGAAACGGGAGCCTCTCAAACGGGTTTTATCGCGGAATCGCGCCGGAAGCGAACGTCGTTCTGGTCAAGCTGGCGCGCACCGGGCGCATTACCGAGCAGAATATTCTGGACGGTCTGGAATGGGTTTTATCGAACCGTGAAAAATACGGCATTCGCGTCGTAAACATCTCGGCGGGCGGCGATTTTGAGGCGAGCTACCTGCACGATTCACTTTCGCAGACGGTCGAAGAATGCGTCCGCGAAGGCATCACGGTCGTTTGCGCGGTCGGCAATGCCGGACATCTGGCGACGCATCCGGTTTTTCCGCCCGCCAGCGCGCCGTCGTGCATTGCCGTCGGCGGTCTGGACGATAATAATTCAATCAAGCGCTCGAAGCGCGGAATGTATCGCAGCTCTTATGGTCCGACCGTCGACGGCTTGCAGAAACCGGAAATCATTGCGCCTTCAATCTGGATTCCCGCGCCGATTCTGCCGAATACGCCGACCGCGCAGCAGGCGGCATTACTCGAAGAATTGGACAAAGCCAGAGATGAAGAACTGCACGAAATTATCGAGACCAGCCCGGGCGTCGATGCGGAATTGGACGCCGCGCTCGACCGTCCGCCGTATATGATTCGCCAGATTATCGCGCTCAAAATCAGGCAGGAAAACGTCATCACGCGCGATTACAAATACGTCGACGGAACATCGTTTGCCGCGCCGATTGTCTCGTCGGTCGTCGCGCAGATGCTCCAGGCTAATCCGAATCTGACGCCGCAGCTGATAAAAAGAATTTTGATTTCGACCGCCGAGCGCCTGCCGCATTACGAAGTCGACCGGCAGGGCTGGGGCGTGATGGATCCGCGGCGAGCCGTCGAGATGGCGGAAAAACAGTAGACAGGTTATTAAACGCAAAGCGCAAAATGGAAGAATCAGCCTGCGGGCAGCATTTTGCATTTTGAATCGGTAGACTTATTGATTAATAAAATTATATAAAATCACGCCGGTCGCGCGGACGGCTTGACCGCCGACGCGGACGGGATTGAATTTTGACTGGCGCGCGGCGGCTTCCGCCGGGTTGCGCAAAAGCGCGTGCCCGTTTATCGCTTTTGCCGACAGCACGTTTCCTTCCTCGTCAATCGTCACCTGTACGGTCACTCTGCCGGAAGCATTCATCTGGCGCGCGGTCGGCGGATACGCCGGTTTCGGCAGGCTGACGGCGCGGCTGTTCAGCATTCCGGCATTGACGTTTTGCGGGCTTGGCGTCGGCGTGGTGCGCGGCGTCGGCGTGGGCGTCGGGCTGGCGGGCGCGGCATTTACGGCATTAGCGTTAACGTTAGCGTTGACGTCCGGCGTCGGCGTTCTGGTCGGCGTCGGGGTCGGCGTTCTGGTCGGGGTCGGCGTCGGCGTTTTCAGATTCGCGTTGACATTGGTATTGACGTTGGCGTTGACGTTCGTGTTGGTATTGATATTAAAATCGAAATTTGACAGCGAATTATCCGCGTTGACGTTTGT
>DASVRL010000345.1:0-7437 GCA_036388635.1 Pyrinomonadaceae bacterium | reverse complement strand
GATGCAAGCCGAGCCGGTGTAGCCCCATTTGTCCATAATCGTGTGCGTTTTTTCAAACGGCTGACCGAGCGCCGCCATCACTGCTTTGATAGTCGAAAGATTGACCTGTGTCCAGAGAAACAGGTTGACGTCGTCGAGCGCGAGTTCAGCGCGTTTCAGAATTTCTTTGACGATGCGCTGCCAGCCTTCGAAATTGATTTCCGGCGGCGTTCTTTTCGCAAAACGAACTTTCGTGCGATAGCCGTTTTCGAGTTCTTCGGCGTTAATCGGATATTTCGAACCGCCCGCGAAAATTCCCAGAAAATCGTGATATTCGCCTCGCGCTTCGAGCTTTGATGCGAGCCAGCCCGCATTTTCTTCTTCCGTCGCCTGAAGCACGACCGCGCCCGCGCCGTCGGCGAAAATCGTCGCGGTTTTCTTTTCCGTCCAGTCGAGGAATTTCGACATCGCGTAGACGCCGACGACGAGGACGTTTTTGTAATTTTTGTCGGCGATAATGTATTTCAAAGCCGTGTCGAAAGCCGTCACGAAACCGGCGCAGGCGGCGTTCGTGTCGAAAGTTCCGGCGTTCGTCGCGCCGAGCCGATGTTGTACGACGACCGACGTCGACGGCGAGATGTATTCGGGCGTGTCGGTCGAAACGAGGATTAAATCAATTTCGGCGGCGGAAATTCCGGCGTCTTTCAGCGCATTGTCCGCCGCCGCCGCCGCCAAATCAGCCGCGCTTTCGTCTTCCGCCAAAACGTGCCGCTGCAAAATTCCGAGATTTTGCGAGACGAAATCGTTGATGTCTTCGCCGAGCGTCCAGCTCAAATCGTCGTTGGTGATAACTTTTTCGGGAACGTGAACTCCGGTTCCGATAATTTTTCCGTTTCGCATAAATTTGCTGTCAGCTATCGGCGGTCGGCTTTTAGCTTTTTAGGAAATCCGTGATTATTCGATTAAATTCCTTACTGTTTTCGATAAAAAACATATGACTGCCGTTTTCGATAATTTTCAGAGTCGAATTCGGAATCGCTTCGGCTAAATTCAAAGAGTTTTGCGGCGGCACGACGATGTCGCGGTCGCCGGTCAAAACTAAAGTTTCGGCTCGAATCTGCGAAACGCGGCGTTCGGCGTCAAACGTCACGGCGGCGGTCATCTGCTGCGAATAAACTTTTTCGGGCACGACGTTTTCCGTGCGCAGGCGACAGACTTTTTCGATGACATCGGCGCGCGCGGCGGCAAATTCGGGCGTAAAAGCCGGCGTCATAAATCGCCGGACGCGCTCCTGTTTATTCAAATCGTCGGCGGCGACAAACGCCGCTAAAATTTCCAAATCCGGCGCGACGTGATTTTTGCCGCCGAAGCTCGTGCAAGCCAGAATCAGTTTTTTCAAACGTTCGGGAAAGCCGAGCGCGAATTCCTGCGCGACAAATCCGCCGAATGAAACGCCCAGAACGCTCGCTTTTTCAATTTGCAGAAAATCGAGCAAACCGGCAATGTCGGCGGCAATCGTTTGCAGCGAAACCGTTTCCGTCAAATTCCCGTTTAACGGCGAGCGCGAAACGCCGCGCGGGTCAAACGTGATGACCTGAAACGTTTTCGACAAATCCTCAACTTGCTCAAACCACGTCCACGCGCCGGCGGCAAAACCGGGAATCAAAACCAGCGGCTCGCCCGCGCCGTGTGATTCGTAATAAATTTCCATTAAGTTGACGGATAGTGGCAGAAAGCGGCAGGAAGCGGCAGGAAGTAACCGAGTTTCAAAACTCTGCAACTATCCGGCAGCTGCCCGTCAACTTTCTGTCAACTAATTCGCGGCGTGGTATTTCACCATTCGCCATTGATAATAGCCGGTTAAATCTTTTGAATTGATATGACCGTAGGGATACGCGCCGAAGACGACTTCGCCGTTTTGTCCGGGAATCCGCGAAGTGTAGCGACCGTAAACCAGATTGCCGTAACCGATAACTTCGTCGGCGGTTGACCAGATTGTATAAACAAATCCGCCCTCGTAATGCGAAGCCGCCGAGTAGTTGATGTTATGCAAAATATTTGACAAGCCGAACGGCGGCGAGCCTGCCGCGTAACCGGGATAAAGCCCATTCGTCGCCGCGCAGGTCGGCGTCGAGCCGCCGGTTTGATAACAGGAAACCAAACCGTAATTGGCGCCGGCGATGCCGACAAAAGCATCGACGCTCGCGGTCAGAGGCGAGCCCAAATTATAACTTCCGCCGTTTGCCGCATCGTTTGCCGCGCCGCCCAAAATCGCTTTGCGCGCCAGAGTCACGCCCATCGAGTGCGTCACGACGTCAACTTTCGTCGCGCCCGTGTAAGCTTTGACCGCCTGGATAAACGCGCGAATTTTTTGCAGATTCGGCTTTGAATGATATTGATAAGCCGACAGCGCCGGGCTGGCATCGCCCCAAGTGGTTGCGTAAAGCTCCGACGTTTTATAGCCCTGCGACAGAAAATAATTCAGCGAGCCGTTCCAGCCCGTTAAAGCCGAGCTTTGACCGAGCGCCGAATCGGAATTTCCGTGAATGAAAATTACGGGTTGATTGACGACCGTGTCCGCAGCGCTCGCTTTGCCGCCAAAGCTGTTGCCGCCGTAATTAAAATTATAACCGCCGTAACCGTTGGCGCTCAGCCAGTTTTGAAAATGCGTCGTCAATTGCGCCGACGCCGCCTGAACCGAAACCAGAACCAGCACCAGGACAGAACATATTTGAATAAAACTTTTTTTTCCGTTCATTGCTCTCTTTTCCTTTATAAAAATTATGGCGGATGAAAAAGGCTTTCAACTTTTCACGGCTGAAAGCCCTTGTCTGTTCGGCGTCGTTCAACTTTAGAAATTCAATTTAAAACCCAGCTGAATAACGCGCGGACCGGTCGATGCGCGCTCGATGCGCCCGAAACCCGCGCCCGAAATATTATTGTTCGGGTTGGCGTAATTTACCCAGTTAAAGACGTTAAAGGCTTCGATGCGAAATTCGCCGCGAAATTGTTCGCTGAACGGAATGATCCTGATAAGCGAAATGTCCACGTTCTTTTGTCCGGGTCCGGTGAAACCGTTGCGCAGAGTGTTGCCGAAGGGATTTGCCGGGTCGAAAGTCGGGTTGTTGACCGCGCCCGCGCCGGCGTTCGAACAACCGGCGAAAATTGCCGGCTGCCCCGGCACAGGATTCGGCACCAGTGTCCCGACCGGGCAGGAACGGACAAAAGCCGCCGTGTTAAAGTAACCGCTCAGCCGTTCCGAGACGCTGCCGCTGGTGTAAATACTGCCGTTGAAATTCTGGTTGAAATTCGCCCGCTGAATAACGGCATTGCCCGGATTGTCGATAATCGAAAACGGCAAGCCGGATTGGAAAACGGCGATTCCGGCGATTTGCCAGTCGTTAAACAGCGCTTTGGCAAAACCGGATTCGAAATTGCGTTTCGGGAACGCGTAGACGCCGCTGACGACCAGACGCTGTTCGCGGTTGAAATCCGAGCGCCCGCGATTGGCGCGCCAGTTAAACTGGTCGCCCGCCACGTTTGCCAGTTCGTTCAAAGCCGAGCCGGAATAATAATCAATCGACTTTCCGAAAGTATAAGCGGCAAGAAACTGCATCCCGTTGTCGAAGCGTTTCGCCAGCGACATTTGCAGCGAATTATAAGTCGAGAGCGAGGTCGTCTGCACCTGCTGGACGCCGCCGGTCGCGTTTTTCAATGCCGAGATGGCGGCGGGAAAAGGCGTCGCGAAAGAATTCGTCGCCGGATTATAAACCGGCTGATTCGGGCTGATAAGCTGCAAAAGATGCGTGCCCTTGTTGCCGACGTAACCGACGTCCAGAACGAAATTTTTCCAGAGCTCCCACTGCAAGCCGATGTTGTATTGCTGGACATACGGCGTTTGCAGTTCCGGGTCGACATAGACTCCGGCAACCGGCACGCCGATGAACGGCGAAAGCGGGGCGAGCGGCGAAGGAAGAGTTGCCGCGACCGGAAACTGCGACGGAGCCGGCAAAGGAATAAACGGGTTGGCGAATCTCTGCGTGATGCCCGGCAGAGTCGAACCCGGCAGCCCGACGCCGAGCGCGAAATACGGGAAGTTGAAAAGCTGCGTATTGGCAAAACGCGTCGAGATGCGGTCGTAATAGATACCGTAGCCGCCGCGCACGACGATGTTCAAATCTTCGTCCAGCAGGTAGGCGAAACCGATGCGCGGCGCGAAATTGTTTTTATCGACCGGAGCGAGCGTTTTTTCGACCGTCGGAACGCCGGGAAGCGCGCCGCCTTCCGCCTGCACGAAACCGTTCGGCGGCAAAGAAGGCGAGGCGGTCGAGCCGACGCTAACCTGGTCAAATAAAAAGTTTACCAGCCGTCCCTGATTTTCGACCGGCAGACCGTATAAGTCGTAGCGCAAGCCGAGATTTAAGGTCAGCCGTTGGTTGATTTTCCAATCGTCCTGCACAAAAAAGTTGGTGTCTTTGACCTTGAAATAACGGTCGAAAACGCCCGAGCCGAGCAAGGATGTTCCCACGCCGGACAGGAAATTATTAAAGCTTCCGAAAATAATCTGCCCGCGCGAGAAGGCGTTAAAATAAAATTTCACCTGCGAGAAACGATACTCGCCGCCGAAACGCAGGCGGTGATTGCCAGCCGTGACCGAAAGCACGTCGCTGAAATTGTAGCCGTTGATGCGCGAAGACTGATCGGCGAGCGGCGCCGAGCCGAAGAAAAACTGCGAGTCCAGACCGGCTAATTGAATCGTCGGCGCGCCCGGAAACAGAGAGGCGAGCGGATTGGTAATTCCCAGAGAAGCCGCGGTAAAAGGCTCTTCCGGCACGCTCGTCACGCGCAGCCGATTAAAGCCGAAACGCGCCTGATTAACGACCTTGGACGAAAAAATGTAGTTGTCGGTAATCGAATAAAGCTTCTGCTTGATGGTCAAATCGCCGCCGAAACCGATAAGCTGCCGCTCGCCGTTGCCGAGCCCGGCGAAGTTGTAATTGGCTTGAAAAGTCGGATTGTCGGCGACGAAAAATTTAGCCGAAAGGTTGTGATTGTCGCTGATAACGAAATCGCCGTTGGCATTAAATTGATTTTCGCGAAAACGCGAAACGCCCGATTGCGGCACCGTAATCGGGCAAAGATTCGTCGGGAGCGCGGCGAGACAGTCCGAAGGTCTAGCGGTGACGCCCGAAGAAGGAATCGCCAACTGCCCGTTCGGCAAACGCGCGTTCAGAATGGCGAGCGCGACCGGATTGACGCTGGCGACGGGAATACCGAATGTCGCGTTCAAGCCTGCCGCCGTCCGGTTATCGTCGCGCAACCCGAGCGGGACGGTCGGCGACGTCAGACTGTTGATGAGCGAATAACCGTTTCTTTCTCTTGTTCCCTGATACGAGCCGAAAAAGAAAATACGGTCGCGGACGACCGGACCGCCGAATGTCATCCCGTATTGATGCCGCGAAAATTCCGGCTTTTCCAAACCTCTGCCTTTAATAAACGGCTCATTTGCCGTCAGGCGGCGGTCGCGGAAAAAATAATAGACGTTGCCGTGAAAATCATTTGTGCCGGAACGCGTGACGGCTTCGACGTTGCCGCCGGCGTTGCGCCCGTTCGAAGCGTCGTAAAGCGATGTCTGCACGACAAATTCCTGCAGGCTGTCGCTTGCCGGGACGGCGATGTTCGGCGTCGAATTCGTGCCGATTGAATTGGCGTCGACGCCGTTGATGCGGACGCTGTTGGAAGTCGTGCGCTGCCCGTTGACGGAAATGGTCGCGTCGCCGCGTCCGAGTTCCGTGTTATTGGAAACCGACGACTGCGCGCCGGCTTGCAAAGTCAGAAGCTGCTGAAAATTGCGTGTCGGAAGCGGCAGCTGGCGAAGTGTCGCCGCTTCGATAACTCGTCCGTTTTGCGAAGTTTCCGTCTGCAAAACCGGCGCTTCGGCTTCGACCGTGACGTTCGACGTTGCGCCCGTTACGCCGAGCCGCACGTCCAGCGTCGTCGTTTGCGTAATATTGACGACCGCTTCGCCTTCGGATTTTTGAAATCCGCTTGCCGTCACCTCGACTCTGTAACGTCCGGGCGGCAGCTGCTGAAATGAATAAATACCGTCGTCGCTGGTTGTCGCCTGACGCGACAAACCGGTTTCCCGAGTGGAAACGGCGACGCTCGCGCCCTGCACGACCGCGCCGTTCTGATCGGTCACAGTGCCGCTGATTTGTCCGGTCGTGCCCTGCGCGCAAATCGAACCAGCGCCGCCAGCCAGCAAACAAATAACAAAGAAAATACTAAAAATTGTCTTGCGCAACATCTCGCTCTCCTATTTTTTTAAATAAAAACGAACGTCCGTTTTTGTTTTTCGCCATTTAAAATTTCATCTCTCGATGAAAACTTTTTTTCAAGCCGTCGTGATAATCTGTTTCTTAAACTGCGCGAGCTTTTCCTCGCTCAGAACGCCGTAGCTGAAAATCTTGGTCAAAACATTCAGCGCCTGTTCGTCCGTCAAGCCCAGATGAGAATTTCCGCCGAAAAGCTTTTCGACCAGAAAATAATTAAAAAACTGCATATACGCCGCCGTAAAAACCACCGCCGGATCGACGCCTTTGCGAACGTCGCCGCGCCGCACCGCGCTTTCAAATTTTTCGGCGAAAACGCGCCGGAAGCTGTCGGCTAAACCGTCGAACATCTTTCGAAAGTGTCGATTTCTAAACTCCAGCACGTCGATATACATCAGCAGCCAGAAATCCGAATGTTCATTGACCAGTTCGCCCGCCATCTGTCCGAGATGCCGCAGGCTGGTCGGCTCCAGCGGCTCTTCAATCTCTTCCAAAATCGTTTTCAAACGGGCGTCGATCAGGGTCAGATAGCCGTTGATGATTGATTCAAAAATCGCTTCTTTCGTCTCAAAATAATTGTAAAGATTGCCCAACGAAACGTCCGCGCGTTTGGAAATATCACGCATCGAAGTCGCGTGAAAGCCCTGTTTGATAAAAAGCTCTTTTGCCGCCGTGGCGATTACGGAACGTTTTTCCGCAATTACTTTTTCACTGAGTTTCGGCATAAAATGAACGGACGTTCGTATTTTTAATAACTCAATTTCCGGCAATTGTCAATCGGTTATTTTAAATCTTTGAAAATAATCGGCTATAATTATCGATGTTAAACGAAATACGCAGAGGCATTACAGATGTTATTTTATTTCCATCCGGGCGACGCTCCTCTCTGGCTGGTTTTTCTCTGGGTTATCGTCTTCCCTGCCGCGCTTGTTGGTTTAGCCGTCTGGGGATTGTTTAAGCTCGGCGTCGGCGAACCGCCGAAAAGTCACGACGAAAAAGTAAATTCGCTGCTTTTCGCTGTGAAGGAAAAAGCAGACGAAGAAGAAAGTAAATAATTTCAACGGCGAGATAAATTAAAACTTTATTCACACTCTTTAATACTTGCAACTTTTTTCACAAAATGATA
>DASVRL010000344.1:0-32752 GCA_036388635.1 Pyrinomonadaceae bacterium | reverse complement strand
GCTGGAAACCGCGCGCGACGGAACGCTCTGGGTCGGAACCGAGCGCGGCGCGTATTTTCTGCAATCGGACGTTTTTAAGAAAATAGAAGAAACCGGAAATTTTGCGATAACCTCGATTCTGCCGCGCGAAAATGTTTTTTTCTCGACCGCCGACGGCGTCGTTTTCAGATTAATCGCCGATAATGAAAATTCGTTTTCCGTCGAAAAAACACCCGCCGAAGCGCTCGCCGGCAGCGATGGAAAGCTTTTAAAAATCACCGGCTTGATACAAACGGGCGGCACGCTCGTCGCCGCCACGCGCAGCCGCAGCATTTTAGTTCTGGAAAACGGCGAATTCTTCGAAACCTTCAGCCGCCCGCGCCCGTTTTTCGTCAACGCGCTGGCGCAGGACGAAAGCGGCAACGCGTGGCTCGGCGCTGACGCGAAAACCGGCGAGAGCGGATTTTTTTCGCTTCGCGACGTCGCGCGTCCCGAAAAAATCGGCGGCAACCTCGGCAATGTTCTGGCAATCGAAGCCGATTCCGGCGGCGTCTGGATCGGCACTCAGGCGAAAGGCTTATTTTATTTTCGCGACGCGGAGCAGCTCAGAAATTTTACGTTTGAAAATACGGCTGGGGGCTTGCGCTCGAACACGATTTACGCGCTTTTTGTCGACCGCGAAGGCGTTCTCTGGATTGGCACGAATCGAGGCGTCAGCCGTTTCGACGCGTCAAGTCCTTTTAACCGGGTACTTTCCGCCGAAAACTCGAACGGAAATTTTGTGCGCGCGCTTTACCAGACAAAAAGCGGGCGCGTCTTTGCCGGCACAAATCGGGGCTTGTTCGAGCTTGAAGGCGCCAACTGGCTGGAAATTCCGAATTTTGCGACGCGCGCCGTTTATACGATTTCCGAAAATTCCCAGAATCAGACGCTTTTCGCGACGCCGACCGGCATTTTTTCGCTGGACGGAAAACAAATTCTGGCGGGCGATGCGCGCGCGACCGTCGAGTTTCGGGGAAAAACCTACGCCGCCGTTTTCGGGCGCGGGATTGTCTCGACCGACGGCGCGAATCAAACGCCGATTTTCAATCACGACTCGCCGACCGCGCTTTACGCCGACGCCGAAAAACTCTGGATTGGAACGGCGAAAGGCGAGATTTTCACCTTTGACGGCAAGGAAACGCGCGCAGAAAAATCGCTCGAAGCCTTGCGCGAAGCCGCTATTCGAAAAATTGCGAAAGACGGCGAAGGCAATTTATGGTTCGGCGGCACAAGCGGACTTTTCCGGTTTAAAAACGGCGAATTGCAAAGCGTGATCGCCAATCGTGAAGTGCGCGATTTTCTGCCGGGCGGCGCGGAAATCTGGGCGGCGACCTTAAGCGGCGGGCTTGTTCACGTTAAATTCGATGAAAATTTCGGCTGGATTACGGCTGATTTGAACGTCGAGCAGGGTTTGCCCTCGGAACAAATTTTCGCGCTGCTCCGTCGCCGGGAAAATCAATTGCTTATCGGCACGAATCGCGGCGTCGTCACCTACGCGCCGAGCGCGATTCCGCCGCAGATTATCGCCGCCCGCATTTTAAGCCAGCGGCTGCATAACGCCGAAGAAGCGGCGCGAACGATTAAGCTCGAATACCCGCAAAACTCAATTTTAGTTGAGGTTGCCGGCTTGAGCAGCCGCACCTTTCCCGAACAGTTTCAATACGCGTTTTTTCTGAAAAACTCGAAAGGCGAGACGCTCGAAAAAAAATTGTCCAGCGACGCGCAGTTTGCGCCCGCCAATCTCGACGCCGGAGAATACCAGATAGAAGCGCGAGCTTTTAACAAAGATTTGCTCGCTTCCGAACCTCTGATCATCCGTTTTTCGATTGACCGCGAGCCTTTTCCGTTGATGGCGACGGCGCTCGGCGTGCTGCTGGCTATCGCTTTAATCGCTTTGATTTGGGCGATTGTCGAGCGAAAAAGAATCAGCAAGCGCAACCGCGAGCTTGCCGCCGCGCGGTTTGATTTGGCAAACGAAGCCGAGCGCGAGAGAAAACGCATCGCCCGCGACCTGCACGACCAGACGCTCGCCGATTTGCGAAATCTGATGCTGAAAACCGACAAACTGCCTTTGGATACTTCCGATTTTCGCGCCGAAATCGAATCGGTTTCGACCGAGATTCGGCGCATCTGCGAGGATTTAAGCCCGTCCGTGCTGGAAAACGTCGGACTCACCGCCGCGATCGAATTTCTCCTGAGTCACACGATTGAAAATTACAAGTTTTCCGCCGCCGAAAATCTCGAAGAAAGCCTGAATTTTTCGCCCAACGCGCAAATGCAGATTTATCGCATCGCGCAGGAAATTTTGAGCAACATCAAACGCCACTCGGACGCCGACGCCGTCGAAATGAAAATCGAAATCTCCTCAGAAAACGAATTTATTCTTTCGATTTCCGATAACGGAACGCCGTTCGCGCCCGCCGCCAACACCGCGCGCGGGCGCGGCATTTCCAACGTCAAATCCCGCGCCGCGCTGATCAAAGCCGAAGTCTTCTGGCGCACCAACGAAACCGGCAACACGCTTTTCGAGCTGCGGAAATTAAGAAAGCAGTAGACAGAAGACGTCCGTCAGTCGGGTTTTGAAATTCGACGTCGAATACTCGAATCTGATACGGCTTGCTTCATACCGCCTTCTGCCTGTCGGCTGGTCGAATGTGGATTTCCACATTCGACAAACAGCGTAAGCCTTGCCGAATCACGTTGATTAGCCCGTTCAAAACCGACTTTCAATCAATGATAATCGCTGGCAAGTTATGCGATTACCGTTTAAAAAAATCTTTTACCTGGCGCTTGTTTTGCTGGTTTTAAGCTTCGTCATTTTTCATATTTTCAGAATCTACGGCTCCGTCCGCAAAACGCTCGCCGATGAACGCGCCCGCCTGATAGAACAAAACCGCGTGCCTTTTGAAAAAAAGGTTCTCACGCCTCACCTTTCTCAAAACATTCGGATTCTGCAAAACACGGGCGCGGTCAGGGATTTCGTCAAATTCCGCGAATTCCGCTTTGCGGCGACCGGCGGCGGGCTGGTGCAGTTTGACGAAGACGGAAAAATTCTGCGGCACTTCACCGTTCTGGACGGTTTGCCGGAAAGCGATCTGACGGCGCTGGCGGTTTTCGGCGACCGGCTTTTTATCGGCACGCAAACGAAAAATCTAATCGCTTTCGACGGCGAAAAATTTGAAAGCTACCGCTGGACAGACCGCCAAGCGCAAGCCGTGACCGCGTTTCTGGCAGCGAACGGAAAGCTTTTAATCGGAACTTTCGCCGGCGGATTGATTGAATTCGACGGTAAAAGTTTTTCCGAAATCAAAGCCGAAAAGACGCGGCTTTCCGCGATAAATTGTTTGTACAAAACTGAAGCGAAGCTCTTTGTCGGAACTTTTAACGACGGCTTGTGGATTTACGAAAACGACATCTGGACGCATTTCACGACCGCCGAGGGCTTGCCTTCCAATCGCGTCGTCGGCATCGCCGCCCGAGACAAAAATCTTTACGTCGCCACGGATTTCGGCTTGTCGGTTTTGCAGGAAAAAGTTTTTCGCACGCTCGCGGTTTTGCCCTCGCTTTCGAGCCTGCTGGCGCTGCAAAACCGACAGCTTTTTCTCGCCAAAGACGACGGCGAAATTTTTACTTTCGACGATTCGCTCAAAGAGTTTTCCGCCGCGCAAAATCTGCAAAACACGCGCTTGATTTCGATTGACGAAAACCTTCATCTTTTGTCGAATCAAGGCGTTTCGCTCGTAAAGGGCGGAAAAATACTGCCTTTCAGCCAGGCTGAAAACAATTCTCTGACCGACAATTTCGTTTCGGCTCTCGCCTTTGACCGGCGCGAAAATCTCTGGGTCGGAACTTTCCGGCGCGGCATCGACGTTTTCTCAGCCGACGGCAAAAAACTGAAGCATATCGAATCGGAAACCGTCCGCGAAATAAATTTTCTGCAGGCGCGCGGAGAGGAAATTTTCGCCGCCGCTTCGAGCGGTTTGATTCGCTTCAAAACGGATTTTTCCATTGAAAACCTGGCGAAAAAAGACGGTTTGCCGAGCAATTCCGTGATGCATTTTTCCGTCGATTTCATAGCGACGGCGAAAGGCTTGACGTTTCGTGAAAACGGCAAATTTCGCGTGCTCTCGACCGTCAACGGGCTGCCTAACAACAGCGTTTACACTACTTTGCAGCGCGGCGGAAAGCTTTACGCCGGAACGCTCGGCGGCTTGGCGGAAATCGAAAACAACCGCGTCGCGCGCACCTTCAAAGACACCAACTCGAATCTGAAAACCAATTGGGTGACGGCGCTCTCGGCTGCCGGTGAAAGAATTTTTATCGGAACTTACGGCGGCGGCGTTTTCGAGCTTTTGCCGTCGGGCGAAATCCGCTCGTTTGAAAGCGAAACGCAGAAATTCGTCGTCAATCCGAACGCGATTTTCAGCGACGGCGAAAGGCTTTACATCGGGACTCTGGAAGGCGTGAAAATTCTCGATTTACAAACCGAGCGGTGGAAAACCGTCCGAAACGTTCTGCCCGCCGAAACCGTTTTGAGCATTGCGGGCGATGCGGAAAACGTTTATTTCGGCACGACCGGCGGCATTGCCCGCATCAATAAAAATCATTTCCGAGGTGGCGAAAGCGAATGAAATTTTTTAACGCGGCGGCTCAAATCTTTCTTATCTTTTCTATTGTTTCCGCGCAATCGGGCGTTTTGATTCCTTCTTCGCCGGCAGGCAAGCCGGACGCGAAAGTTTTGTCGCTCGCCGTGATGAACGTCGAGATTACGATTGACAACCAGCACGCAACCGTTAAAGTTTTGCAGATTTTCGACAATCACACGGCGCAGACTCTGGAAGGAAAATACGTTTTCGCTCTGCCGAAAAAATCTCTGATTTCGGATTTCGCCGTCTGGGACAACGATTTGCGAATTCCGGGCGTGATGATGGAGCGCCGCCGCGCCAACCAGATTTACGGCGAAATCAAACAGGCGCGCATCGACCCCGGAATTTTGCAATCGACCGACGAAAGCGAATCGAGCGCGGGCTTTTCCGCCAGAATTTTTCCGATTACCGCTTACGGCACAAAGCGTCTGGAAATGGAATACACCGAGGATTTGCCGGTTGAAAATCTGATGTCGCATTTTACGTTTCCCTTAAAACCCGCATACGGCGAAGCGCAGACGGTCGGCGAGCTGAATCTGAAAATTCGCGTTTTGAGCGATTACCCGATAACGCCGGTGACGCCGGAAAATTCCGCTTATCCTTTGCGGATTTTAAAATCTGAAGCCGGCGAGTTCGTCGGCGAATTTCGCGCCGCAAACGTCGAGCTGAAAAACGATTTTTCCTTTGATTATCAGATAAACGCGGGTGAAAACTCGCTTTCCGTCACCGCCTATCGCGCGCCCGAACAAATTTCCGCTTATGATTTGCGCGACCCGCGACTCGCCGAAAAAAACGCCGACGGATTTTTTCAGGCGCAAGCCGTTTTTGCCGCCAATCCGAACGCCGCGCGGCAGCCGAAACGCGTCGTTTTGCTGCTCGACACGTCGCTTTCGATGTACGGCGACAAACTGGCGCGCGCCGTCGAAGCGATAGATTTTTTTCTGCACAATCTCGCGCCGGAAGACGAATTTAATTTGATTTTGTTCAATGACGCCGCCGACGCATTCGCGCCCGCGCCGGTTAAAGCGACGACGGAAAAAATCGAGGAAGCGCTCCTGTTTATCAAGAATTACAGTCTCGGCGGCGGAACGAATCTGAAAAAAGGCTTGCAGGCGGCGCTCCAGCAGTCGGAAAAATTCTCCGCCGGTGAACGTCAGATAATTCTCGTTTCCGACGCTAACCCGACGCTGGAAACTACGCAGACGAAAGAAATCGAAAAAGTTTTCGACAACCGAAACGCAAAGCTTTTCGCCTTTGCGCTCGGCGCGGACATCAATGAAAATCTGCTCAAAAATTTAACCGCTAAAACGCGCGGCTATTTCGAGCAGGCGCGCGAAACCGAAGACATCGCACTGCGGCTCAAAATTTTTCTCGACAAAATCGGAACGCCGGATATTGCCAACCTGAAGCTCGCCGCCGACGCCAATTTTTACGACGTTTATGCTCTGGCGGGCGAAAATTCGTTTTTCGGTTCGAGCACGGCTTTTGTCGGGCGTTATAAAAAGGCGCAGACGCAGACCATCAATTTTTCCGCCAGTTACGGCGCGCAAGAGATAAATCTCGCGCGCGAGATAAACTTTCCGGAATTTGACGAGACGCATTCGCACCTGCCGCGCGTCTGGGCGCGCGCCAAAGTCAACGCGCTTTTGCAGTCGATGAATCGCGACGGCGAGCGCGAAGAGTACATCGCCGAAATCATACGCCTTTCGGAAAAATACAAATTCGTCACGCCTTACACCGCATTTTTAGCTGCGCCGCGCGCGCTGCTGCGCCCGCGCCTGATTCAGCCGGGCGACCCGGTGATTCGCGTCAAAACCGACGAATCAATCAAGGAAGTTTTCGCCGTTTTGCCTTTTGGCGAGAGCTTGCCGCTGAAATTTCTGGAATCGGAAAAAGTCTGGGAAACCAGATTTCTCGCGCCCGCGTGGATGGCGGACGGCACGTATAAATGTCGTCTGCTGCTGACCGATAGAAACGGCAACGGCTATCAGGAAGAAAAAACTTTCGTCGTGGACAGCCGCGCGCCGAAAGTGAAAATCAATCTCGCCCGGCGGTCGTTTCGAGCGGGCGAAACAATCGATTTAAAAGTGGCGGCGGACAGCGATACGAACCGCCTGAACGCCAAGCTTTACGGCACGAAACCGGTCCGGCTCGTCTGGTCGAACCGGGAAAAGTCGAACGTCGGCGCGCTCGAAATTCCCGAAAATTTAGCTTCCGGAAAATACACGCTGACCGTCACGGCGGAAGATTTCGCGCACAATCACACGACGGAAGAATTGCAGATTGAGGTTTTGGGAAGATGAGAAGAAGAAATTTAAAAGAAACGCGGAATGCGGAACGCGGAACGCGGAATTTGCCGTTCATCGTTCAGCGTTCATCGTCCATCGTTTTTCTTTATCGGCGTTTATCCGCGTGTCTCTGCGGCTTGTTTTTTTTGCTTTTAATTTCTTTATTTCTGAGTTCTGATAAGGTAGGGTTGCCGACGCGCGGGTTTCCGCCTTTTTTGCAGAAGGTTTCCGCCGCTGATTTGAAAGACGAAATCGAAAAAGCGCTTTACACGCGGCAGGAATTTTTCGGCGCAGAAGCGATTGTGCCTTTGCCGACCGCCGTGGCGAGAGAAAATTTAGCGCAGCTCGCCGAAAATTTTCCCGGCAACGCGGAAATTTTATTCAAACTCGCCGAGTTGAATGAAAAGCTCGGAAAATTTGACGAAGCGGAAGCGAATTTAAACCGGCTGGCTGAAACGGACGCGGCACGGCTCGAAAATTTAGCGGCGTTTTACAAGCGCCGCGCTCAATTTGAAAAAGAAGCGCTGGTTTTGCGAAAAATTCTTTTGACCGCCGCCGCCGAAAATCGCGCCGCCGTTTTTGAAAAACTGGTGGATTTGGCGCGGCTTCACGATTTGCAGGAATATTTAAAGCCCGAATTTTACGCCGAAGTCGCCAGGGAAAATCCGAATATTTTAGAGATTTTTCAGAAGCTGGCGGAAAAGCTCGACGAAGAAAAAAATTACGCCGAAGCCTTGAAATTTCTGCGCGCGGCGAAAGC
Organism: Pyrinomonadaceae bacterium; assembly: GCA_036388635.1. Classification (GTDB taxonomy): domain Bacteria; phylum Acidobacteriota; class Blastocatellia; order Pyrinomonadales; family Pyrinomonadaceae; genus JALZHR01. The sequence goes on along the minus strand of DASVRL010000344.1, from coordinate 25,037 downwards.
GCAGTTTCCCGGCGCGCAAAGCGTTTTGCTTGAGAAGGAAATCGAAATCCTGCTCGAAACGAATCAGGCGCGCGAAGCGGAAAACGTTTATCACGCGGCGTTTAATCCGCTCTGGTCTCGTGAGGAAGCGGAAAAATTTTACGATTTTCTGAGCAATCGCGACCGCCTGCGCGCATACGGCGCGGAACTCAAAGCGAAATTTCGCCAAAATCCAGCCGATTTCGACGCCGGTCTGCGGCTCGCGCTCTACCGCCAGCACGATTACGAATACGGAAACGACCGGATCACGCCGATAATCACAAAGCTGGAAAGCGCGAAAAAGATTTGGACGACCGAAGAAATGGTTATCGCCGCGCGGCTTTTGCTGCGGGAAAACGAGAGCCAGACGGCTTCGCGTTTTCTCTACACGCTTTTGGCGCGCGAAGATTTCCGGGCGGGCAGCAATTTTCGCGCGCAGATTTTGTATCAGCTTTTCGAGATATTTTCCGACGCGGAAAATCAGAAGCTGCCGCTCACGAAAGGCGATTTGAGATTTTACGCCGATGTGGCGCAAATCGACCGCAGTCCGGGAATCGCGACCGGAATTCTCTCTCTGATTTTCTCGGACGCGCGCCCGCAGAAAACACTCGACCAGCAGGAATCGAGCGCGATGACGTATTTTAATCGCGCCGCCGCCTATCGCATTTTTCAGGAATACAAAAAAGAGTTTCCCGCTTCGCCGGAGCTGGCGCAGATGTATCTCGACGTCGTGCGCCTTTACACGGCGACCAAAGAAACCGAAATCGCCGAAAAAGCCTTGAATGAATTTGCCGAAAGATACGCGGATTCGAGCGATTATCCGGCGACGGCTTTAAAATTAGCCGACGCTTTTGCCGCCACCGAACAACCGGAAAAAGCGCGCGAAGTTTATCGAAAACTGCTGGATTATCTCGGCAAACAAAAAAAATCGCTCGCGCCGCAAAGGACTTTTAACGGCGGTTTTTCAAACGCCGCAAACACGCAGACTTTTGAAATCTCGCCGAGCCGCAACGACGGCATCAATATCCCGAAGCCGCAGGCGACGCCGAAGCCCGATTATTATTACTCGCCGAACGAGAGCGTTTTCCGCGATTATATGGCGCGCGAAACGGGCGAGATAACCTACGCGGAAGTGCTGGAAAAACTCGTCGCGCCGCTCGCCGGAGAAAGAAAAACGTCGGAAATTCTCGAGCTTTATTCGGCGGAAATTGCGAAATATCCGGACGAAGAATGGCTTTACGAGCGGCGGCTGGAATGGCTCGAAAAAACCAGTTTTGCCGAAGAAGAATTAAAAGTTTACCGGACGGCGCTGGCGCGTTTTCAGACGCGCGGCTGGCAGGACAAACTGGCGCGCTGGTTTCTGCGGCAAAAGCGCAATGACGATTTCGCCGCGTTTTCCGAGGATTTAGCCGGAAAATTAAACGACGCCGAGATTCAATCGTATCTGGCGCAATTTGTTGACGGAAACGTTTCGGCGAGCGAGTTTGAAAAGCAGCTTTACCTGAAGCTTTATCAAACGGCGCACCGGCGTTTTCCGCACAATATCGCTTTCGTCAAAGGCTTGCTGAATTTTTATAAAACAAACCGGAGACGCGACGATTGGCAACGGCTTTGCGCCGAATATTATTTTGAAGCGAGCGAAATCCGCGAAGCCTTTCTCGACGATTTAGCCGAAAAAGGCGAGCTGCGAAGCCACCTGCAAAAAGCGAGCGGCGAAAGCACGATTTACGAGCTTTTTCGCGCCGACGTTTCGGTGCGCCTGTCGAATTATGAAAACGCGATTGCGGCTTATCGAAAGCTGAACGCGAATTATCCGAACGCGCCGGAGTTTTCCGCCCGTCTCGTAAATTTTACGCGCTCGTTCGGGCAAAAAAACCGCGAGCTTTTGACCGAAGCGGCACGCCTCGCCAAATCGCAGGCGGATTTTCTGCCAGCTTCCGCCGAATATCGAACGCAGTCGGGCGAGATTTTCGCCGAACTCGGCAGCTATGAAACGGCGCGCGAAGAATGGGAAAAACTGCCGGCGACGGCAAAAGGCGACCGCGAAATTTATCTCGACGCGGCGACCGTTTACTGGGATTATTTTCAATACGACGACGCGCTGCGAACGATAAAAACTCTGCGCGAAAAATTTGCGGACGAGACGCTTTACGCTTTTGAAGCGGGCGCGATTCTGGAAGCGCAGCACAAGCCGGAGCAAGCCGTCAGCGAATACGTGAAAGCGCTCGGCGCGCGCGACGAAACGGAAGACGCAACGCAGAAATACAAAGCGAAAAAGCGCCTGGCGAATCTTTTCGCCCGCGAAACGGACGAAAAAAATATTGGGAAAAGCGATTTCGGGCAATGGGTCGAAACGGCGTATTCGAGCCGCAGCGGGCAAAGCCCGAACGCTTCGTTTTTAGCTTTGGGTTACGCGGAATTCCTCGTCGAAATCAATCAAAGCGCGAAAGCCGAAAACGTTTTGAATCGTGCCATTGCGCCGAGCCGCGACGCGGAATTTCTGGAAGCGGCAAAAGATTTTTACGCTTCTGAGGAAATCAAAGCGGGCGAGCAATTCGCCCTCAAACGCCTTGCCGAAACGAGCGACAGTCCGCGCCGGAAAATCGCTTATCACCTGCAATTGGCGGAAAGCTTCGAGCAAAACGGCGAGCGCGACAAAGCCAAATCCATTTTGACGCAGCTGGTGAAAAGATTTCCGACGAACTTCGGAGTTTTGACCGAAACGTCCGATTTTTACTGGCGTCTGGGTTTTGAAAACGAATCCATCGGGCTTTTGCAAAACGTTCTGCCGCGCAGCCGCGGCGCGTATCGCACTCGACTGGCGCAAAAACTTTCCAAACGTCTGGTGCAAAGCGACCGGCTCGACGCCGCCGAACAGATTCTGAGCCGGCTGCACGACGAGGAAAAATCGGACACCGAAATTTTCCGCGAGCTGGCGGGCATCTACGTCCGGGCGGGCAAACCCGAAGCTTTGCGAAAAATCTTTAACGAAACGGTCGCCGCGCTCAAACAAAATGCGAGCGGGCAGCAACCATATCTCGATATGGAAATTGCCGCGTTGCGCGCGCAGATGATTGACGCTTTCACGCGGCTCGGCGATTATCAATCGGCGATCGAGCAACACATCGAAATCATTAATCGCGAGCCGGAAAACGAGGAATTGACGGAAAACGCCGTCGCCTACGTGCAGCGTTACGGCGGCGCGCAAACGCTGCTGAATTATTACCTGAAAACCAGCGCCGAAGCTTTTAAAAATTATCGCTGGAACGTCGTTCTGGCGCGGATTTACGAAGCGCATAAAGATTGGGAAAACGCTTCGAAAAATTACCGCGCGGCGATCGACAATCAGCCCGAAATGATTGAGCTTTACGTTTCGCTCGCCGACGTCGAAACCGCAAGAAACAATTTTGACGAAGCCGTCAGAAATCTCGACGCGGTTTTGGAACTGACCAACGACGAAGCGCAATACGTCAAAAAGAAAATCGAGATTTTGAAAAAAGCCGGACGTCTCCGGGAAATCGAAGCCGAAAAAGCGAAGCTTCCCGTCGAAGAAGAAAAAAAATCGGCGCCTTTTGACCAATTTGCCGAGGCGCAAAAACTGCAAAACACGGAAAAGGAAGCGGCGCGCAGGCTTTATCGCGAAGCGTTTGAAAAACTGCTGGAAAATCCTCTGAGCGGCGAATTAAAAGCGTCGGATATTACGGCTTACGTCCAATCGGTGCGCGAGGAAGAACCGCTGAATCAAATCAACGAAAGGCTCTGGCAATTGCGCGAAAAATTATTTGCGGCTCGCGCGCAGGATAATTCGACGGAAACGGGCGAAGCGCAGCGACGGCTTTCGACGCTCGACGGCGCAATCACCGAAGCCGTCGGCGATATCGCGAAATCCGTTGCGACCGACGAAGAACTCGCCGCTTTGCACGCGGATTTAAAACGCCGGATCGAAGACGTTTCGCTCGCCTCCGACCGGCATCAAACCGTCTGGCTGGTTCAGGATTTAAGCCGCCGCGCAGGCTTCGGCGATTTGGAAGAAACGATTTTACTCAAAAAATCGGACGAATTGACGATTGACAAACAGACGCATCTGCAAAACTTGCTGAGTTTTTACAACGAGCGCGGCGCGTATGAAAAAGCTTTCGACGCTCTGGAAAAATACGGAAGCGATAATTCGGCGCTGAAAGCGGAAACGGCGCGGCTCGCCGGCAATCGCGAAAAAGAGCTGGAAGCGCTGCGCCGAATTTACTGGAAAACTGAAAAAATCGGCGTTTCAAACGACGCCGATGTCGCGCGTTATCTGGAAATTCTCTACGGCGAAAACCGCGAGGAATTAAAATCTCTGACCGAAAAATCTTCCGCCTTCCAGCTTCAGCTCGTCAATTTTCTGCTCGGCAGAGGCGAGCGCGAAATGGCGCACGCGGCAATCGAAAACGCGAACCTGGCGGCGGCGTGGAAAATTTCCCGTCACGCCGAAACGTCGCTCGCCCTGAAAGAATTTGACGAAACGGCGGAATGTTATTTTTGCGACGCGCTGCAATTCGATTTAATCGGCAATCTCATCGAGCAAAAGCCCGACCGAAAGCGTTTTTTGGTAAACGACGATTGGTTTCGCCTGACGCGCGAATACGGCGAATGGCTCGCAGAAAAAACGAATCGGCAGGCAATCGAGAATCAGCCGAAAGACGCCGAAAGCGGAAAATACCTGCCCGCGATGATTGAAAATCAACCGCGAAGCGCCGCCGAACAGGCAAAGCTCGGCGATTTTTACCTGGAAAAAAATCAGCCGGAAAAGGCGATTGAGCATTTTCGTCTCGCGGCTGAAATCGACGCCGGCGACGTAACGAGCTGGTCGAAATTAGGCGCGGCTTACAGGGCGGCGGGCGAAAAAGATTGGGCGCGCGAGTGTTGGGAAAAAGCTCTCGAAGGCAAAGGAATCGGCAACGGTCCGGCTCATTTCCGCGCTTTGCAGAAATACGATTTGAGCGGCGCGGCAAGAGAAAATTTGCCGCCGGTTATCATCGAATTTTTGCAGACCGCCGATGCCGGAGACTCGGAAGATTTTCAAAATCTGATTCGCCTGATTGCCGCGTCTTTCAACGACGAAACGGAAAAGGCGTCGTATTTTCGACGGATTCTGAAAGAGCGACCGACCGACACCTCGCTCGCCGAAATGCTCGTCGGGGAGTCTTTGATTGAAAAAAACCGGCAGAATGAATTTTATGAATTGTTAATCGCCCGCAGCGCTGGTTTAAGCGATTACGATTACGACTACAATTTCGCGTCCGTGCTGCAAAGAGTCTGGATTGACGCCGAATCCGTTTACGAGCAGGAAAATGATTATCAAACGGAACAGCCCGAGAGCGAGCGTTTCGAACGACAGAAAAAATATCTCGAATTTCTCGGCGCGCAACGCGAAAACGCGAAAGCCGGACAGCTAATCGCGGAAATCGAGAAAAGTCTGAAGCGTCGATACGCGCGTCCGGCGTGGCTGCGGCTGGCAAAAATCCGGATTGAAATTCGCGAAGGAAAATTCGACCGGGCGGAAGCCGAGCGTTTTACCGGCATCACCGTCAGCGACGCCGTGACGGAAATAAAATTGCCGAGCGTCGAGCGCTTTAACGACGTTTTGCGAATTTTGCGGGAAGAAAAACGCGAAGCCGAAGCCATGCAGCTTGCCGAAGCGTTTTTCGCGCGCAATCTCGCGCTCGAACAATTCGGCGCGGCAAATTTCGCCGGTCTTTCCCGAATCTTTTTCCAGAAAGGCGAGGCGGAAAAAGCCGTCCGTCTTCTGCAATTGATGATTGACGCGGGCAACGAGACGAAAAAGGAGACGGCGCGCGCTGAAATCGCGGCGCTCGACGTTGTAAAAATGCGCGGCGCTGACCGGACAAAACCGGCAAACAGCGAAACTGTCGATTTAAATTCGTCAAACGCGCTGCCGCTGCTCGCCGCCGAAATCGCCGCCGAATTTCAGCAGGCGGAGTCGGCAATCACTTTTCGCCGCCGACTGCTCGAAACGAATCCGCTCAATTCGGCTAACCGCATCGAGCTTGCCAAACTTCTCGCCGCCGGAGGCGAAAAGCAGGAAGCCGACGCTCTTTTAAGGCAGATTATCGACGACCGCAATTCGGCGCGCGCAGCGCGCTGGCAGGCGCGCGCTCTTCTGTCCGAAAACGGCGCGCAAGTGGAATTTACAAACGCGGAATTCGATGCGTTTTCGCAATTCTACAGAGGGCTTTACGCCGCGCGCAACGCTCAGAACGAAACGGCGACCGTTTTTTTTATAAATTCCCTGATTGCCGATAAAGACGCGGAAACCTTTGCCCGCCGGCAACTTATCAAATCTTACGCTTTATCGAACCAACCTTCGGCGGCGCTGAAATTCGCCGCAACGGACAAATCGCCGAAACCCGACGAGCTGCTTCAGACGCTTTCGGAGGCAGCAGAAAAAATCGGAGATTTCGGCAAAGCAATCGAGTTTGAAAAAGGAAAAGCGGCGCTCAATGCGGAGCGAATCAGACATTTGCAAAATCTTGATAACGAGCAAAACCGCCGCGCGACGGATTTGACGGTCGATTTGGAAAACACGAGGAAATTATGAGGCTGAAAATTTTTATCGCCATTCTGCTCGTTTCGCTTGCCGCTTTCATCGCGGTTTCGCAAATTAAAACCGCGGCGTTTGCGCCCGCCGGAGACTTTCCGCGCCAGGCTCTGGTTTACGTCCAGATTTCGGATTTGCCCGCGCTCGCTCGTCTCTGGAGCGAATCGAAATTTAAGGAAAAATATCTGGCGAGCGATAATTTCGACGACTTCAAAAACCGTCATCTCGGTTTGAAGCTCGCCAGTCGCTGGGAGGAATTTAATGCGGCGACCGGCTTTGCGATAGATTTGGAAACCGTTGCGGGGCTGGCGCAAAACAAAGCCGCGCTCGCTTTGTACGACATCGGCAAGCTCGAATTCGTTTTTATCGCGCCGGTTTCGGACGAGATTTTCGCCGCGTCCCGGTTTGCGCGGAATCTGTCGAATTTTGACGCGGAAACGCTCGACGACGGAACAATCGTCTATCGCAAAGCCGTCGAAGCCGACCGCGGGCGGCAAAAACAGGAATTGATTTTTACCAATGCGAAAGGACGTTTTATTCTGGCGACGAGCGAAAAACTGCTGGCGCAGACGCTGCACAACATCGACGGCAAAGCGGCGAAAAACCGTTTGATTGACGAGCCTTCGTTTAAAGCCTTGAGCGAGAAAACCGCCGCGCAGACGGCGACCGTCTGGGTTAATCAGGCGGCTTTGAACAAAGATTATTATTTTAAGCGTTACTGGCTGATGTCGGGCGTCGAAAGCCTGGAAAACATTCGCGCGGGAATTTTCGATTTTTCGATGGAAGAAGGAGAGCTGATCGAGCGGCGAAAGTTTCTGCTCAATCAACAGCCGCAGCAGCAGCAGCAGACGATTATCAAATCTGTCAAAAACCTGTCGCATTTGCCCGCAACCATCCCGTTTTATCGCTTGCAGGCGGCAAATAATCAGACGGTTGACGACGCGGTGCATAATACGATTTTCGACAATCGAAAAAATTCGGCGGGCAACGAAACCGATTCCGGCTATTACCCGGCTTACCATTATCGCGATGATTATTCGAGCGTCGATTACAACCGTTTAAATGAAAATTTTGACGAAACGATTAATGAAACCGACGAAGCGGAAACGCCGGAAACGAGCGAAACGACTGCCGATTTCTCAAAATTTCTGCAATCCGCCAAACCGCAGACGGTTTTGACCTTTGCCGAGCCGCGCCTGCTGTCCGCGCCGCTTTTCGTCGAATTTCGCCGCGCCGCGATTTTTAATCTCGCTTCGCCCGCTGGCTTAAACCGCGATTCATTCGAAGCGGCGATAGAAAAAAATCTCGCCGCGCAGGTGTTGATTGCCGCGCCGGACGTTCGATTAAAATGGGAGACGAAAAGCGAAAACGAGATAACGTGGCGCGAGCTGAAATTGCCGATGCTCGGCTGGGAAATAAGCTACGCGATGCGCGGCGACGAGCTGATTTTAACGAACGCGGCTGACTATCTGCGCGAAATCGCCGCGACCGAAAATCCGCCGCCAAATGAAACGCCGGCGTCGGCGCTGACCGAATTGACGGTTTTAAATCTCCGGCGGAAAGACGACGCCTACACACGGATTTTTGCCGAATTTGCCGGCAGAAGCGCGGCGGATAATTTTTTTACGCGCAACGTCGAAAGCCTGCTCGATTCGATTTCCGAAGTCGGGAAAATTGAAATTAAAAAATATTATTCGCGCGGATTTTTAGAAGAAGAAATAACTATGATTTTAAGGTAAGCGAATTTGCAGCGGCTAAACGTCAGCGCAATTTCTTTACGCAGTCGGTAAAAGCCGCTTTTATGCGCTGATAATTCGCGTCTTTTCGAATCAGCTTTCCGGCGACAAAAGCGCCGTAAATTTGCGAGGCGTCGGTCGAGTAAAGTATCGAAGAAGTTAAATTTTCCCGCCGGACATTCGCCAGCAAAGGCTCGTCGGCATTGATAATGCAGGCGTCGAAAGAAGCGCCGACGGCAAAAAATTCGGACTCGAAATTATTCATCGCGCGGCGTCCGGCGACGGTCGCTCTGGTAATCGCATAAAAGCCGCTTTCCTCGATATTTTCGCCGATAAAAGTATCGCGCTTGTGCGTCGTTAAACGCTGCCCGTAATCGAGTATGCGCAATTCTTCGAGCGGGTTTAAACCGACGTGACTGTCGGTCCCGATGCTCCATTGCCCGCCGAAAGATTGATAAGCTCTTAAAGGAAAAATTCCGTCGCCCAGATTCCCTTCCGTGCTCGGACACAAAACTACGTCGGCGCGGGTTTTCGCCAGCCGTTCGATTTCGTTTTCGTTTAAATGCGTGGCGTGAACCAGATGAAATCTTTCGTTTAATTCGATGTTATCGAGCAGCCATTCGACCGGACGTTTACCGAGATAGCAAAGCGCGTCTTCGACTTCTTTCAGCTGCTCGGAAACGTGAATGTGAAACGGAACATTTTGCGGCGCTTCCCGGGCAGTTCTTAAAATATCCTGATGGTCGACGCCGCGCATCGAATGGATGCCGACGGCGACGTTCGCGCCTTCGTATTGTCTGCAAACGCGCGCCGAAGCTTCGAAAAGCTTTAAATAATCGTCCAGACTCGCGGAGATAAATCTTTTCTGCCGTTCGTTGGCGGGCAGTCCGAAACCGCCTTTCTGGTAAAAAATCGGAATTAGAGTGATTTTTATGCCCGCTTCCTGAGCGGCTTCGACGAGAGCCGCGCCCGTCTCGGCTAAATTATCGTAAGGCGCGCCGCTGCGGTCGTGATGAACGTAATGAAATTCCGCCACGTTTGTAAAACCGTTTCGCAACAGCTCGGCATAAAGCATCGCGGCGATGGTTTTCATCTGTTCGGGACTGAGATTCAAAGCGAGTTGGTACATCGCCTCGCGCCACGACCAGAAATCGTCCGCCGCCTGCGCGCCGGAATGCCGCTCCGCCAAGCCCGCCATCGCGTATTGAAAAGCGTGCGAATGAGCGTTCTGAAAACCGGGCAAAGCGTAGCCTTCGATGTAAATCGATTCAGGATTTTCCGCTTGTGAAACGGAAACGATTTCGCCGGTTTGATTCAGCGAAACCGTCGCGTTTTCCAGCCAGCCTCGATTTTGCAGCAATGCTTTGAACCGGTAGGATTTCATTTCGTTAAACGAGCGATTAATTTTTCAAACATTGGTCGCAATAAATTTCTCATCGCCTGCGCGCGGTCTTCATCGAACGTCAGCTCGTCGTCGTTCATATAATGAGTTTTACACATTTCCAGCTGCAGGGCGTGAACGCGCGTTTCCGGTTTTCCGAAATATCTCGTAATATGCCCGCCCTTAAACGGCGTGTTGTGATTGACCCGATATTTTCCCGCGCGCAAGCCGCCGAGAGCGATGTCGATAATTTCTTTCGCGGCGGATTGCTCGTCGTTGTCGCCCAAAATCAAATCGGGAAAAGGCTCCTTGCGAATCGTCGGCACCAGCCTGCGGATCGAATGCGCGTCCCACAGCAAAACCTGCCCGAATCGGTCGATTCTATCCTGAAGAAGACTTTCGATTTTTTCGTAATAAGGTCGATAATAATGCTCGAGTCGTCTTTCCGTCTCTTCATCGCCCGGAACAAATTTTTTATCGACGTAAATTTCATTGCCGAGAAAATCGGTCGCGGGCGTTAATCCCGTGATGATTCTCCCGTCCGTGTATAACGGAACGCTTTTCGGGTCGCGGTTTAAATCAATCACCCAGCGGCTGTACCTGGCGTGGATGACGGTAATTCCCAAATCGGGCGCGAAATTATACAAATCGTGAACATACCAATCCGTATCGTCAATTCGCTCGGTCATCCCGGCGCGATATTGCGATTTCAGCTCGGCGGGAAACTCCGTGCCGGAATGCGGAACGCTCAAAACCAGCGGAACTTTTTCGCCTTTGGCTTCGATAATAAAATAAGGATTATTCATCAGTTCGGTTTTCGTTTTCTGCGGGCGCAGAAGCGCTTAGAACATTATAAATAAATTGCGGCTTTCCTGATATTTCAAATCTCAAATTTCAAACCGGACGACGATAAAAAGCCGAACGACGATCTCTCGTCGTTAGATTTAATTTTAAAATGCGAAAAAAATTATTGGCGCGAGGCAGTTTGGCGGCGAGCTGAATTTATCGGCGTTGCCGCATTATTTCCAGTTGCCGAACAAAACGAATGGCGCCCAGAAAAACGGGTGAGAAAAATTTTTGTCGCCGGCGACGACGATTTGGGCTTTTCTGATGGCTTCGGCTTTATCCATTTTTTTGATTTGGTAAAACCAGTAAAACTCGCGCATAAATTTTGAGGTCGAAATATCGGCGACCGACCAGAGCGTGCCTAAAATGGCTTTCGCGCCTTGTTTTTGCGCCATCGTCGCAAAGCTTTCAAATTCGGCTCCGTCCGTGCTGAAATTGGCGGTGTCGCAAGCCGACATAATCATTATCTCGACATTATCAAGCTGCTGGCTGGCAAATTCCTGCATCGTGTATTTTCTGTTTTTGCCGCCGCCGAGCAGCAGAAAAGATTTTGAATTATCGCCCGCCTGCAAAACGAAATGACTCGTAAAATGGATTAACTGGTAGTTTTTCAGCGCTGCTTCAAACGTTTCCTGCGTAAATTCTTCGTCCGCCAGCTTTTTCCCTTTTATCAAGCCTTTGGCGCAGGTCGAGTTGATGATGAGCTTTCTGCCGTCTTCAAAAATGCAGTCCAGTTCGTTTTTCGCCGCCGGCAGGCTCGATAAATTTTCGAACGGTTTGGAAGAAGCCAAGCCGACCGCCGTCGGATTCGGAATTTTGGGAAAAAGCACCTTTTCATCGCTGGCGAAGGTAATCTGAACGTTGGCAAAACGCTCGACCAGATACGTTCTGCCGTCGTATAAAGCCGGAATCGAAACGTAGCGCAAAACGCCGTCGAGCGACCAGACGATTTTCGTCGCCTTCGCCTGCGCGAGTTCAGCCTCGAGCGGCTTGACCAGCAAATCGTAAAGCTTTTTTCCGGCGATTTTCGGATTTTTGCCGGTATCCGTCACCGATTCGCGAAACTCGAAAACCAATTTGCTCAAATTTTCTTTCGAGATGTTTTGCGTGAAAGCCCGCTGCCGGTTATCGGTCGTCAAAATTATGCTGACGGAATCTTTGGCGACCAGAGTGGAGACGAAAACAATCTCGGAGACATCGACGTTTTGCGCCTGTAGATTTTTAATCAACTGTTTGGTAGGTGAAAAACCGCCGCTCCATTTTTCGTTTTTAATCGACTCGTTTGGCGAATTTGGCGTTTTTTTTTCGATTCTGGTTTTTATCTGTCTGAGAATTTCCTCTTCGCTTTTCGAGTAATTGATTTCGCCGAGCGAGCCGTTTCCGCGCATATAATTCTGGTATTCCTTTTCCTTGATAAAGCGCAGCACCTGCTCGGCTTCGGAAAGTCTGCCTTCGCGGATTAAAAGATTAGCCAGCTTGCGAAAAGCGTCGGTGAACGAATCCTGAAAAGTGTCCTGAACGTCCTTTTCCAGGCTTTGAAGCTGCTCGAATTTGATGGCGTGAATCGTGTTTATCGCCCATTTGCCGTAGAAAATCGCGTAAATCTGGTTACCGCCCGCTTCCTGAAAATACATCAGATTTATCAGGTTTCTGGCGCGATTCAGCTCGTTCGGATTTTCGGCGTTGATCATCAGAGCGTTTTCGCCGAGCGCGATTGCCGATTGAATCTCGTCGCGGTTAAAGGAAATAACGCCGAGATTGTTTAAGGTCTGGGCTAAATTCCGCTTGTCGTTGAGCTGTTCGAAACCGCTTTTCGCCTGCTCGTAATAATTTTTCGCGCCCTGAAAATCTCTGGCGTAATAGAGCGTATTGCCGATAAACATTTTTATCTCGTTCTGCTCGCGTTCGTCGCCCGAGAAATTTGAAAAAGCCCTGTTGAAAAATTGCAGCGCCTTTTCCTTATCGGTTTTCATATAAAGCTTGCCGCTGACTTTATTGAAATGTCCTTTGACGTTTTCGCCCGCGCCCTCCGGCAGCGTGACCGGCAATAAAGTCTGTTCGGCTTTTTCCCGGAGATTCAAATCCAGATAAACGTCCGACAGTTTGACCGAGGCTTTCAGATATTCTTCGAGCGGCTCTTTGTGATTCAATCGCAAAGTTTCCAGAAGGCTGACGGCTCTTTCGGTTTTATTCAGATTCAGCGACGCTTCCGCCAGAAGTATATAAGCGCCGGGCAGAGCATGTTTCTCGCCGATTTTTTCCAGCTGCAATTTTTCCAGCAGAGCGACGGCTTCTTCCAGCAGTTCGGCGCTTTTCTGAAAATTGCCGAGCCGGTAAAAAATCGCGCCCAGTTCTTTTAAAGACAAGCTTTCCAGAAATTTGTCCTGAATGCCGGCGGCGAGCGCGGAGTTTTCCTGCAAAACCGCAATCGCTTCCTCGTAGCGGCGGGCGGCGGCGTAAGAAACGCCGAGATAATAATTGGTCAGCGCCAATCTGTATCTGAATATCTCGCTTTGCGGCAGGGATTTATAGATTGCCGACGCGGACAGGTAATCTTTGACGGCGTTTTGATTGCCCGCGTAGCGCGCCTCGGTCGCTTTCGCGTAGAAAGCGGCGGCGGCTTCAGACTTTTCGACAAAAAGCCGGTCGGCTTCGCTTGCCTGACGGGTTTCAAACTTCAATCCGTAAAATCCTTCGTTGCCGACAAAGGCGCGATTGTCGTCGAGCCATTTTATTTGAACCTTGTATTTTGCCGCTTTCGGCGCGATAAAAACGACGAACTCGTAACCGCTGTTGACGTTTTCGCTGTCGGCGGATTTTATCTCGGCGTTTTCCTCCGAAAGGCTCAGGCGAATATCGACGCCTTTTTGCTGCGCGGCAATTTCCAGATAGCTGTTTGCCGCCGCGTTCAGAATATATTCGTGACACTCGCCTTTTTTCAGATATGCTTCGGCGTCGCTTTTCAGATCTCCGTTTTGCTGGCACGCGTAGACGCCGGAAAAGCCGGCGAGTATGATAACCGAAATAAAAACAGAAAGTTTAAAGTAATCATGTATGAGCTTCATAAAAACCTCTTTCCCTTTCGGGCTTAACCGCCGGGCGTGGTAACCACAACGGTTCCGCTGCCGCTGGTGGTAATCGTGCTGCCGCTGCCGGTGCCCGTGCCGCCCGCCGCCTGGTTTATAATGTCTTCGTCCAGCAGCGGATTGCTCAAACCGTTCGCACTGTTGCCGGTAATGACCGCCAAATTTTGCTGGTTTCTGAATGCGTTCAGCCGCTGTCCGATTTCAGTGTTGATGTTCAGCGAGTTCTGGCAGAATATTACGGCGTTTTGCGTATCGCCCTGTCTGTAATAAACAACTCCCAGATTATTCAGAGCCTGCGCTGATTTTTGCATATCGCCCTGTAAATCAAAAGCATTTTTCGCCATCTCGAAATAATTTTTTGCCGTCGTGTAATCACTCGCGTAATAATATGTAATGCCGATAAACATTTTTGTCTCGGCTTGTTCCAGAACATTGCCGGAAAATTGCGAGACCGATGTGTTGAAATATTGCAGAGCCGTCGCGGCGTTATTCGTCATGTAAAGCTTGCCGTAAACTTTGTTGAAATGTGCCTGTAAAAAAATATCTATATTCGGATTCTGGATCAGTATATAATTTGCCTGTGTTAAATATTGGGCGGCAGCGGTGCGGTCATTCAAATCCAATTTAACGTCAGCCGTCACTATTAAATTGGTAAATTCGGCTTCTGCGGTCGATACATTGGCATTCGCTTCCGCCGATAAAATGCTTTTATGAGCCGCGCCGAGCAATAAAAGCATTAAAAAGAGCAATTTCGTCAATTTTAACATTATTCGTCCCTCTAAATTTTGTCATTTCGGTAAACCCCTTTATCAATTATCATTGACAAAAGTCCGAAAAAGTTTCATAAAACCCTGAAAATAAAGAAAAAGAGCGAATATTCGCTCTTTTTCCGCATCAAGATAAAGTTCTAATATCGGAATTATTTTAGCAATAATTTCCGGTTTGTCGCCGAACCGGAAATTATTGCGCCGAAAAATTTCTCACGGACACTGAACATTAACCTGGAGCGCCTCCATCCGGCGACCTTGCCCGGTCGTGCCGGCGATCGTCCCGTTTGCAACCCATCCCAACCAGCCGAAACCGGCGACGTGCGCGCGATAAGTCACGGTGCACGAAGCCGGCGCATTCGTCAGAAAAATCTGAATCGCTTCCATCTGACGGCTCTGCCCGGTCGTGCCGGCAACCGCGCCGTTAGAAACCCAGGGCAGCCAGCCAAAACCGGCGACGTGTGCGCGGTAAGTGATTCCGACTCCGGGCAGCGGATTGGTCAGGAAAATCTGCGCCGCTTCCATCCGGCGCGATTGTCCGGTCGTGCCGGCGACCGCGCCGTTAGAAACCCAGGGCAGCCAGCCGAGATTCGCCACGTGCGCGCGGTAAGTCACGCCCGTGCAGACGCCGACGCCGACCAGACACCAGGCTCGCGCCGTCGCGTTGGCTTCGGTCGCGCCGTAAAGAGCGTTCGCGGCATTGATGGTCGCCGTCCGCGCGCCGGCGAAGGTCGTGCCCGACGTCATAAAATTCGTCAAAGCGTAATACCAGATAGCCGCCGCGCGGTCGGCGCCGATACCGGTCATCGAGCCGCCGATGTGATGCGTTCCGCCCTGCGACAAAAGATAAAACGCATTGTTCGGAACGCCCGAACACGTGTGTACGCCGCAGCTTCCGCCGGACGCAAAAGGAGTTTCCGTCCAGTGGTCGGGCTGTCCCTGCGCGTGCGTGTTGCCCATATTTCTGAGAGCGTCGCCCGCCGTGCCGGGCGTGTAAACCTGCTCGCCGACCAGCCAGTTATTGGCGCTCGCGCCTTTGGCGTATCTTTCGACCATATTTCCGAACACATCCGACATCG
Source organism: Pyrinomonadaceae bacterium (assembly GCA_036388635.1). Lineage (GTDB taxonomy): Bacteria > Acidobacteriota > Blastocatellia > Pyrinomonadales > Pyrinomonadaceae > JALZHR01. The sequence continues at coordinate 9,526 of DASVRL010000344.1, read as the reverse complement.
ATTCGTTTAAAGCGCCGGATTGACCGCTGTAAACGAGTCCGGCGGAAAACTGCGTCACGCCATGCGTCATTTCGTGTCCGACCACGTCAATCGAGACGAGCGGCGAAAAAGTTACACCGTCGCCGTCGCCGTAGGTCATCGAATTGCCGTTCCAGAAGGCGTTGTTGTAATTCGTGCCGAAATGGACGGTGGAAGGCAGCAGATTGGTCGAGCCGTTGACCGCCGGAACGCTTAAGGGTCCGCCGCTGCCGTTCAGCCCGTTTCTGCCGAAAACGTTCTGGTAATACGAAAGCGTCTGTTCCGTGCCCCAGTGAGCATCGACCCCCGCTCTCTGCACTAACGAAATCCAGAAACCGTCGGCGTCGCTGAAACGCGTCGAAATGTTTCCGTTAAAGGTTCCGATGCGGCGATTCAGATTTTCCAGATAATACGGAGCGCCGAAACGAAACGCCGTAAAGTTGACCGTTCCGCTGTATAAGGACGAGCCGGAGTTCGTCACGCTCTGCGTTTGCAGATTATCGTAGCTCAGAACCTGTTCGCCCGTCTGCGCGTCGATAAAATAAACGGGCATTTTCAGCTCGATTCTTTCATTTCCGCCGCCCGTTTGGTCTAACTGGATGCGATACGCCAGATTGACCTTCGTTTCGGCATGATCTTCCGGATTTTCCTTTTGCAGCTCGCGGTCTTCGGCGACCAGCCATAACTCGGGCGCCGTTCCTTCGCGCAGGCGGCAATCTCCACATCCTTCCAGCTCGAAAGCTCTTTGAATCGCTTTTTCGACCGAAATTTGCGGAGCGGTATCAATCCGCATTTCTTCCAGTTCGACGACGAGGTCGTTGGTAATCGTGAAGAGCGATTCGTCGCGGTTCAGATGCACGATGGCTTCGCTGCCCCAAACCGGAACGCCGTTGTAAACCTGCTGCACCTTGGTGTGATACAGTCCCAGATCGTCCGTCTGGAGGGACAAAATTTTAAATTGAGTGTTTTTCGGCTCAGGCGTGTATCTATCCAGCTCGGCGTCGAGAAATTCCAGACTGAGTTTCTGGATTCTTTCAAAATCAGGCGACGACGGCGGAATATCCGACGTCTTCTGCGCGCGGACAGAGATCGGCAAAAGATTGAAAAAGAGAGCAGCAATCAAAAATACTGCTGTTACGGAAACCGTTTTTTTCATTATCGTATTCTCCTAAGTTTTTATTTACTTTGTAGTTAGCGCATCTTTTTCGCTTAGCCGGAGAGAGCGGAGTCAGAGTCTTATTTGTGAAAATAGAGAAACTTCGTATGCACTCCTGATAAACGATTAGCCGGTGCGCGATTGTTGAAGTGGCAGATTTGAGAAAACTGACAGTTTTTTTGGTTCTATCTATAATTGACCAAAATTTAAAAAAGTTTCATTAAAATTTTTTAACAAAAAAAAGGAAGCGAAATTCGCTTCCTTTTTCAGCGCATTGTTTCCGCGGCAGGCGAGTTTAGTATCTGTAAATATAAACTCTGGTGTAATCTATCGCCGTATCGTCCTGCGACGTGATGTCGAGCGTCGCGGCGTTTTTACTGAAAATTTCCGGGTTTATGACCGAGCCGGGAATTTCACGGTAAAAAGTGTAAGGCGAAGGTTGTCCCCACCACATCGGGCTGAAATTGGGCGCGATGTTGACGGGATTGTAGGTCGTTCCGTTTGCGGCGTCGCTGACGATGAACCAGAGATTGTCGTTGTCGTCGAGCTCGCCTTCACGTCTGGCGCGGACGTAAACTCTGACGCCGCAGACGCGGCAGCCGCCGAGCCGATAACTGTCGCCGAAATATTTTTTATTTGTTCCGAGGTCGTCGTATTGTCTTTGCAGTGCATAGGTCGCCGCCTGAAACGGGCTGGGAAAAGTCGATTCCAAGCCGACGAAATTATCCGCCGTTCCTCTGGTCAGATACTGGACGCTCACGCGCTTGCCGCGACATTCTTTCGGCGTAAACGGGAAAATAATAATTTTAATCGGAATTATGTAGGCGTTCACATCCAGGATGGTGACTCTGCCTTCGTATTCCGTGCCTTCTTCGCTCGCTTCCATTCCGAAGGTGTTGACCGCGACCTCGAGCCGCGATGTTTCGCCTTCGTTTCTCAACTCGGCGCGAATCAATCTCTCGTCGCTGACCTCGACGCGGGCATCACGGCTGACCTGTAGAGTAACGGACTGAACGTCGGGATTTTCGTCGCTCGCGCCGACGAAATCGAGCGGCGGCAGCTCGCGCTGCCCGAAACAGAAAATCGCCGAAGAAAACAAAACGACGGCGGCGAAAATAATTTTGTGAATTTTTGAGTTACTGCTTTTCATTTTTTTAGCTCCTTTTTTTTGTTGAAGTCTCCCAAAGGGGTTGAGTCTCTGTCGTTTCGGAGATAAAATAAAAAGCAGTATTCTATCTCTGTGCAAACAGACAAAGATTACGTGACCGGGAGCCTGACAGTCATTTAGCCGATGCGTCAGGCTTTTGGTTTTGTTAAGTTCGGGTAAATCATTATTTACCCGTTGTTTACCGGTTGCCGGAAAGTCCAAAGGCAGTCTGAATATAAAAGCCTTTGCCGGAGAACCGGAAAGCGGTATCAGAAATCATACTTGAGTCGCCCGGCGGCGGATTTTAGGCGGCACGTTTCGGATAGAACAAAGGTTTTGTGCCGGATAAGTCGCCGTCAAACGGCTCAAGTATGATTTCTGATACCGCTTTTCATTAGAGTTATGAGTTTAAAATTTACGGGAGTCATCCGGCTTCAATAACCGAGCCACTCCCGTAACGACTGTCCATCCCGGTTTAAACGGAAAAAAGCAGAAAATCCGGGAATCAGTTTTCCCCAAATCCTTCGCATCTTTTTCCCTTCATCGCCTGCTTTTGATTTTTCCCGCGATAAGCCGAGATTTAAGTCTAAAACGAAATTTACCAGCCCCGAAGCTTTTTATTTGTCGTTCGGGAATGTTGATTCATCGCTTTCGGTTTCTAATTGTGGCAAAACTTTCAAACGATGCGGGCTTCAGATTCCCGAACGACAGCCAAGGCACCCGACGATTAAATCGATACAATTTATCAAAAACTTTAAAAATCCTGATAAAAGCCTGCCGGCGATGTAGCCGCCGCGTCAGGCTTTTATCTTTGACCGTAGCAGCAGACGAAACTTGTGGGCGATGTGGGCTTGTGGGCGCGTAGGCTTTGTGGGCTCAGCGTGGGCAAACATCATCGCGTTTCATCTAATCTTTTCAACAATATGCTGCGGACAAAGCAATATTTATTTCAAAACACGGAGTTTTTTTTCACTCGGGTTTTGTTTCCGAAAGCCGTTTTGGAAATGTTTGTTGTTTACCGGCTTTCTAGCTATAATTGGCAAAATTGAAAAAAGGTTTCACATTTTTTTTCGCCGGATTGTTTTTTAAGAGACTGAATGCCGTATGAAGCTAAAAAAATATACAAAAAAGACTGGGTTTTGAATGCCGAAGCCTTTGAAAAGCTTTTATTTAGCCTGGACGGAAATCCGGAAAACGCCTCGCTGATTTACGAAGACATCAGAAAGCGCCTGATTCGCCAGTTTCGCGCCAATCGCTCTCAAATCGCCGAAGAACAAGCCGACGAAGTTTTTAATCGCATCGCGCGCAAGATTTACGAAGAGGATTTTGTCCTCGACAAAAGCAATCCGTATCCTTATTTTCACCAGACAGCCCGTTATATTTTGCTCGAACAGCAGCGGCGGGCGCGACGCAAAATACTGGGCTTGGAAGATTTACCGCTCTCGGAAGAGCCTTTTTACAACCCCGAAGAAATTTTAGCCCGCTTCAGCGAAAGACTCCGAAACGAAGCGGGTTTAAACTCTCTGCGCGAGTGCCGCGAGAATCTGAGCGAAAAAGAAATCAATCTTTTAGACAGCTACGACGCGGTAAAAGGCAAAGGGCGCGAAAGGCTGGCGAAAGAGACGGGTAAAACCGTCAACGCTTTAAAAATTTCCATCAACCGGATAAGAAAAAAACTCATCGACTGTGCGAAAAGAAAGCTGAAAAGCATCGAAGCCATCGAGTAATCGCCGCCGATTATGAAACTTTTTTAAAAAAATGTCATTTATTATTGGGGACGGTTAAGATGAATACTCTGGAAGAAAAAAAACGATTTATGCGTGATTATTGGCTCGATTCTTTGACCGATAATCAAACCGAACGGCTTGAAACCGAGTGGTTCGGCAACGACGAGGACGCGGAGCTGCTGGAAATCGTCAGAAGCGATTTGATAGAGGATTATCTGACAAACAGCCTGAGCCGAAACGAACTCGTCAAATTTAAAAACCACTTTCTGATAAACAATCCGGAAGAGGTGGCGATCGCCGAATCGTATTTGCAGCTAAGCCAAACGCCGCAGAAACAAGTTGTCGAAGCGGGATTTTTCGAGACGCTTTCGGCAAACTGGCGCAGCTTTATAAAAATCCCGCAAATCGCCTTTGCCGTAGCTTTACTCGGCGGCTTGGCGGTGTTTATCGGTTTTTATAATTCGGAGCCGGTTGACGTCGCTCAAAACGAGTTGCCGAAATTTGAACTGCCGGATAAAAATCAAGTCGCGTCAAATTCCGTCGCGCCGGACAATAAAACGAATGCCGGCGAAGATAATGTAAATTCCGTTATAAGTTTGAATAACAATCAAAATCCCGGCGAAGAAGCGGTCAAATCCCCAGTCGTTAAAAATAAAACGGCAAACGAAAAAACCACTGTAAAAGCCGAGCCGCGCCGCATTCAGCCGCAGATTCTGCTTCTCACAAACTTTCGCGGAAATGTAAAAACTCTGAAATTTGCCGATGAAAACAAAAGCTTCTCTCTGAAATTGGATATGCCCGGAATTGATAAAGCTTACAAAAGTTATGAAGTAAGAATTTACGATGCCGATAATAATTTAGTCGTGCAGCAGAAGTTAAACGATAATTTATCTTTGAAAAAGAGCGGCGAGAAAATAGAAATCAGAAATCTCAACAAAAATAAATTTAGGAAAAATAATACTTATAAGACGTATCTGGTCGCCTACGATGAAAAAAATAATGTCGAGGAACTAAGCTTGTACGACAGTTTCAAGGTGAATTAAAAACACGTCTTCGAAAGAACTCGAATCGGTAAATAATTTTTGAAACGATAAATGCGGAGACGCGATTATAATATAATCGCGTCTCCGCATTTATCGTTTGCGCTCGGTTATTTAGTAGTCGTTTGAGGCGCGCACGGCGCGACCGTCGCGCGCGTGATGCGGACCGGTTTCGCCGGTTTTTCGTTTTCCACCGGCATTTTGTTGATAGCATCGACAACGTCCATTCCCTGCGTGACGCGCCCGAAGGCGGCGAAGGTTCCGTCCAGATTCGACGCCGCGCCGACGAGGATAAAAAAGTGCGTGCTGGCGCTGTTCGGCTCGTCCGGGCGCGCCATCGAGATAATTCCGCGCTCGTGCTTGATTTGACTCGGCTCGTCGGGAACCGTGCGACGCGAGCGAGCGGCGAGTTCCGGCGTCTGTTTTTCGCGCGTCGATAAATTTCCGCCCTGGATGACAAAACGCGGCACGACGCGGCTGAAAGTCGTCGTGTCAAAAGCGCCGATTGCCGCCAGATTCAGAAAATTTCGCACCGATTCGGGCGCGCTTTCGGGAAACATCTCCAATTCGATGACGCCCGCTTCCGTCTCCAGCTTGACGCACTGCGCCGCCATCGTCTCGATTGTCGCTTTCTCAAACGGCTCGGCTTTCGGCAATTTACCCGCCGGGCGCTGGTTGGATTTTTTTAAAGTCTGCGGCTTTACTTCCGCAGCCGTCGTTTTTTTTTGCGCGCTCGCCGGAACGACCGACGCGATTAGACAAAAGGCGATTAAAGTTAAATTTCTGAGCATTTTAGTCTCCTTTCCCGCGTTTCCCTTTCAAATGTTTTTAGAGTGACTGAAAAAATTTTATGTTAATTTCATTCTATTGTGAAACTTCGGATTCGATTTATACTGCCGTATCAAAAAATGCCGGATGATTAATATGAAACAAATACGAAAAGGTCGGATTTTAATTTTTTTATGCGCGCTTTTCTCAATCAACGCGTTCGGGCAGCAAATTGAAAACATCGTCGAAATCGAGGAAATCACCAACGCTCTGCATCTGGCAAACGTCGGGAAAATCGTGTTTCTGCCAAGCGCGCTCGCGCTGGAAAACTCCAAAGCCGAAGATTTTCTGAAAGAATACGAGATGAAGGAAAAATCCGATTTGCACATACGGGTTTTTCTGGGCAATTCGCTGACCAATTACCTGCACCGTTTGCAGCCCGCCGCGAGCGTTGACGAGCTGACGCGAAACGGGCGCTTTCAATTCGCATTTTATCTGGACAACACGTTGATTTACAGGGAAAACCTGCATCCGGGCGCATTCGGCGCGGAAAATAAAAACCGCCGCACGGTCTTTCGAGTGCCGCTCGCGACCGCCGACGCGGAAGACGCGTGGAGCAAATTTCTCTGGAACAGATTCATGCTCGGCGGCGGCGACGACGCCTTAACGCCCGGCGCGCATTTATTAAAAATAGAAATCCGCCCGTTTATCGACCAGCCGACCGCCCGAACCGGCGATATTATCGCGCAGGGCGAGCTGAAAATCATCGTTCCGAAACCCGCCAGAGAACTCACCGACAAAGAAATCCAGCCGCAAAAAATAAAAGCCGGCAGCGGCTGGCGAGTTTCAAACGACGATTACGACCGGAAAAAAATTGCCGAATTAAAATTAAAAATCGCCGAAAATAAATTTAAAAACATAACCGCCATCGTCGTCGTCAAAAACGGCAAACTTTTGATTGAAGAATATTTTAACGGCGCCGCCAGAGAAACTCTGCACAATACGCGCTCGGTCGGAAAATCTTTTGCGTCAACAATTACGGGAATTGCAATCAAGGACGGCTATCTCAAAAATGAAAATCAGACGCTGAGCGAATTTTACGATTTACAAAAATTTGAAAACTATTCGCCGGAAAAAGGCTCGGTGACAATCAAAAGTCTTTTGACGATGAGTTCCGGCTTTAACGGCTCGGACGAAGACGAAAACTCGCCGGGCAACGAAGAAAAAATGTACCCGACTTCCGATTGGGTGAAATTCGCGCTGGATTTACCGATGGATAAAAACAAGGCGGTCGGAAAAAAGTGGGATTATTTTACGGCGGGCGTCGTCGTCGTGGGCGATATTTTAGACAAATCCGTTCCCGGAGGCTTGGAAAAATACGCGGATAAAAAGCTTTTCGCTCCGCTGAATATCAAAAACTACAAATGGCAATACACGCCGCAGAAAGTAGCCAATACCGCCGGCGGCTTGCAGATGAGCGCGCTGGATTTCGCCAAATTCGGACAGCTTTATAAAAACAAAGGCGCGTGGCGCGGCAAACAAATTATTCCCCGAAATTGGGCGGAAGCGTCTTTGACCAGACATCTTCCGCTGCCGCGCGAAGGCGCTGCTGCTGCTGGCTACGGTTATTTATTCTGGAATCAGACGTTTAAAGCAAACGAAAAACAATACGAGGCGTTTCTCTCGAACGGCAACGGAGGCAATAAGATTATCGTTTTCAGCGAACAGCCGCTCGTCATCGTCGTCACGGCGACCGCCTACGGCAAGCCTTACGCTCATTCGCAAGTCGATAAAATAGTGGAAAAATATCTTTTGCCGGCAATCGTCAAATAATTTTTTAAACGGTTTTCCTTAAAGATTGATAAATCGCCTTCCTTTGCAATTACGTCACAAAAAACTTCGGCGCGGCGTATTTAGAGTATCAGCGGTCGATTTCGGCGACGACCGGAAATTCTGCGTCGGAATTTTCGGCAACTAAAATTGCTCGTATTCGTAATGTAATAGAGATGAATCAAAATTTTGAATTCCGGATTAATCGAAATTATATCTTTCCAAAATAATTTAAAGTTTATAATTCGGAATTTAGAGTTACGTTTTCTTTATTATTTTATCCGAAATGAAGTATTTGCCGACCGGACATTTTTTTGGCGAGACGAACCGGATTATCCGTCTGGGCGGAATTACGCTGACCGATACCGAGTATACTCACGCGAAAGTCGACTGGCATTTTCACGAAAACGCGTATTTTACGTTCGTTCTCGAAGGCAAATTAATCGAGGGCAACAAAAAGGAAAGTTATAACTGCACGAGCGGCAGCCTGCTTTTTCACAGCTGGCAGGAGCCGCATTACAACGTCAAGCCCGAAGGCTACACCAGAGGCTTTCATATCGAATTCGACGACGGCTGGTTCGAGCGTTTTTATCTGGATAAAAACAAGCTGGACGGCAGCTTTAAAATCGAAAATCCGGACATCAAGCTTTTACTCTACAAAATTTATCGCGAAACGAAGATTTGCGACGAAGCGATGCTGGTTTCGCTGCAAGCGCTTTTGCTGGAAACCGTCGCGCAATTGATTCGCGCGGGCGAAACCGCTGCGGGCAAAAAACCTCTCTGGGTCGACAAACTGAAAGATTTACTGCACGACCGTTACTCCGAAAAACACACGCTCGAAAATTTATCCGGCGAATTGAGCATTCATCCCGTGCATCTGTCCAGAGATTTTTCCAAGTATTTTCATTGCACGCTCGGCGAATACATCCGAAAAATCCGGATTGAAAAAGCGCTTTCCGTTTTGTCGAATAAAAATCTTTCGCTTACCGAAATCGCTTTTAACTGCGGATTTGCCGACCAGAGCCACTTTCTGCGCTGCTTTAAAAACATCAACGGCGCGACGCCTTCCGAATATCGAAAGCTGCTTAAAAACGATGAACAATAAACGCCCAACCATGAATCCCGCATTCCGCATTCATCGTTTAGAAAGCGTTTCCGCCTTTGCCGCACAAAATAGAAATTTGCTCTAATAAGATAAGAATGAAGCGCAGCAATAAACCGAAAACGCCGATTGTGGCGATTGATTTTGACGGCACCATCGTCGCGCATCGCTATCCCGAAATAGGCGAGCCGGTTCCCTACGCGCTGGAAACGATGCGCGCGATGCAGGCGAATGGCTACAAACTGATTCTTTACACGATGCGCAGCGGCGAGTATTTGCAGGAAGCAGTCGATTATCTGTCGGCGGCGGGCATCGAGCTTTGGGCGGTCAACGAGAATCCGGCGCAAAAATACTGGACGGACTCGCCGAAAGTTTACGCGCACATCTACATTGACGACGCGGCGTTCGGGTGCCCGCTGATCGAACTCGAAAACGACCGTCCGATTGTCGATTGGCTGGAAGTAGCCGGGCATTTTGAACTGATCGAATATATCTCCGAGACCAAACGCGCGGCTTCAGAGTCTTGAACGATGATGACGCTTGTAATGAAGCCGCTGCCGGGTATGACTGTCGGGCTTATGATAACCGTTCCACCAGACATAAAACATTCCGGCGGTCACGATTATTAAAAAACCGGCTAAGATAAAAATAAGAAGCTCCAGCAATAGGTCAACATCCAACATAAAATCAGTTTCTCCTAAATAAAATCGAAGGTTTTGTAATTTGAGCGCCTGATGA
>DASVRL010000343.1:0-2983 GCA_036388635.1 Pyrinomonadaceae bacterium | reverse complement strand
GCCAAAAATTCGTCTTTCAGACGATTGGCTTTTTCCGCCGCTAGGCGCGCCCGTTCGGCGGATTCAAAAAGTCTGGCGTTGTCAATGGCAATCGCGGCTTGACCGGCGAGTCCGACGACGATTTGTTCGGCGCGTTCAGTGAAAATACCTGATTTTTCGTGACCGAAAAACAAACCGCCCAAAACTTCGCCCGAACGCGAAATCACCGGAACGGCGAGATAACTTGCGACCGGCAAATGATCTGCAGTCATTCCGAAATACGGCGGGTTTTTGGCGAAACGCTCGTCATTGCGAACATCGGAAATTCTGACAACGCCTTCGCCGCGAAACGTCGGACCGAAAAGCGCTGTAGCGCGCGGCATCGGGAAATTTTCGAAATGACTGCGCGAGACGCCGGAAATCGTATAAAGCATAAAAGACGCGTCGCGCTCGTCCAAAACATTGTAGAAAAACGCCCCGAATTGCGCCCCGCTCAGTTCGGTCGCGGCGTCGGTCAGAGATTGCACCAGCTTTTGCAAATCAAGCTCGCCGGAAAGCAGCTTGCCGATTTCGTTGATTGAACGCAGAGCTTCGGTTTGATCGCGTAAAACGTTCTGGATTTGTTTTTGGGCGGAAACGTCCTGAACAATGCCGATTAATCCGACGGCTTTCCCGTTCTCATCATAAAACGCTCGCCCGCGAGCCGAAACCCAGACTTGTTTTCCGTCTCCGTGATTTACGCGATATTCGATGTCGTATTCGGTTTTTTCCCCGACGGCTTTTTCAACTGCTAGACGCGCCGGTTCGCGGTCGCTTTCGACTAAGTATTCGCGCAACTGAGTCCAAGTCAAATTCGGATGCGGCTCGATGCCGAAAATTTCGGCGGCGCGCGGCGAAAGAGAGACAAAATCGGTTGCGGCATCCCAGCTCCAATCTCCCAGCTGCGCCGCGTCGAGCGCGAGATTTAATTTATCCGAACGCTCGCGCAGCGCTTCTCTCGTTTGTTTTCTAATGGAAATGTCTCGAACGTCCGCCGTAAAACCCAAAACGCGCCCGTTTTCGTTAATATCTGGAATGTAAGTGACTGCAACGGCGCGCGTTTTACCGTTTTGATAACGAAGCGTTGATTCAAATTCGATTCGCTCACCGGATAAAACCTTTTCAAGATGCGGCAGAACTTTTTGAAATGCTTCATCGCCGACGACTTCGGCTAATCTTTTCCCAATCAAAGACTCGACCGAACAGTCAAACAGCTCTTCGTAACCTTTGGTCAAAAAACGGTATCTTAAATCGGCGTCAATGTAGGAAATGAGCGCGGGAACTGAATCAAGAACCTGTCTTAAAATCACATTGTCTGCGGAATTTGTATGTAAAAGCCGATTAATCTGCGTTTCGCCGTTCATAAATTTTTGAGGATTCGATGAGAAAAGACGGAAATTGGACTTTAAACTATGTTTGCTTCGTCGTCAACACGGCGTAGCGCCGAATCATTCGGATCTGGTAAATAATTATAATCTAATTTTTGCGGGCAAAGAAAGTCAAAAATTTAAAAAAGAAAAGTAAAATGCCCGATGACGTTTCATCGGGCATTTTACTTTTCTTTTTTTGAGAATCGTTAATCCTGCAAGCCTCTTTGCGGCGGAGCGATGTTTTCAGTGTCTTTTACATTTTCGACTTTCTTTGGCTGAAATTCTTTGGCTTTTCGCTGAACGGGCGGCGGAGGCGGCTCTTCATCGTCCGGCTGTGATTGCCTCTTGTTTTTTTCGGCTTTATTTTCGTCCGCCGTGTTCTCTTCTTCGTCGCCGCCTTCAGCCGTTTCCTGATTGTTTTCCTCGCCTTCGGTGCCGCGTCCGGTTTCTCTCATCTCGGCTTTTTGAACCGGAGCGAAACCGGTTGAAATCGAATTGATTTGTTTCAATTCGGATTTGCCGTCCGCGGATTTAGTATTTTCGGGCAAACCGGCTTCCTTTTTGTCGGCTAACGAATTTTCTTCGCCTGTTTTAGCTGATTTGTTTTCGCCGGTCGTCGAATCGGCGTAAGGCGAAACGTCTTCGGATGAATATGGGGCGGTGGATTCGGCATAAATCGAGCGTTTATAAAGCTCGGCTCCGATGAAAGCCCCGGCGACGGTAGCCACCAGAAGTAAAACCAAAGCCGCCGGAATCCAACTCCAACTTCTGTTCGGTTGAACCACAGTCGGTTGTGCAACGTAAACTACTTGCGGCTGCTGCGGAAACGCTCCAAGCGCTTCGCCCGGAACTGCTGCAACGGGAATCACGGGCGGAACCGGCGCGGCTTGTGCAGCCTCAAAATTCGGCGCCGGCGGCGGAAGCGATATTTCCGTGTCCTCTTCGCTTACAAAAGCATCTTTTTCATTAGGGTTTGTTTGGTTATCGTTAGTCATAGCGCGCACCTCTGGTAAAACACAGTGCAAAGCCCGTTCCACTTAGTTTTTATTGAATAAACTTCTAAATATTGCAGCTTTGCAGCTTTTCATCCGAAAAAAGCGTTCTAAGATGTGACAATCAACGTCTGCGAGCGATACGCGGCGGCGTAGTTTTTCAAAATGTTAAAATGAAAAAATTGGAGAGAAAAATATGAAACGCAGCCGTTTTGTCATTCACGAACATCACGCCACAAATCTTCATTTTGATTTTCGGCTGGAAATTGCGGGAGTTTTAAAATCGTGGGCTGTTCCAAAAGGCGTTTCGCTCAATCCAAATGAAAAACGGCTCGCCGTCGCCGTTCCCGACCACGCCGTTTCTTACATTGATTTTGAAGGCACACTTGCCGAAGGCACTTACGGCGCGGGCGAAGTCAGAATCTGGGACAATGGTGAATTTGAGATCGTCGCCGGGCAACTGGAAAAGGGAAAACTGATTTTCAGGCTTTTCGGCAAAAAGCTGCAAGGCGAATTTGCGATTTTACGAATGAAAGGAAACGAGCGAAACTGGCTGCTGATTAAATCAAAAGACGAGTTTGCGGATTCCAATTGGAAGCTCGA
>DASVRL010000342.1:0-53214 GCA_036388635.1 Pyrinomonadaceae bacterium | reverse complement strand
CGCACGACGATTATCGCGGCGCTGGCGATTCCGACTTCGATTGTCTCGACCTTCGCGCTGATGTATGCGATGGGCTACACGCTGAACTCGATTACGATGCTCAGCTTGACCCTGATGGTCGGCATCGTGATTGACGACGCGATCGTCGTGCTGGAAAACATCTATCGCTTTGTCGAAGAAAAAGGAATGGATCCTTTTCAGGCGGCAATCGAAGGCACGCGCGAAATCGGTTTAGCCGTTCTGGCGACGACGCTTTCGCTGATGGCGGTTTTCGTGCCCATCGGCTTTATGCAGGGCATCGTCGGACGTTTTATGTCCTCGTTCGGTCTGACGGCGGCGTTTGCGGTCGGCGTTTCGCTAATCGTTTCGTTTACCTTAACGCCGATGCTCGCGGCGCGCCTTATTAAGCGCCGCGACGCGAAGGAAGACCCGACTAATATTTACGACGATATTGCCCAGGACAAAAACGAGGCTTACGCGCACAGCCTAAGAACGCAAAACGCCGCCGTGCAGGAAATCAAAGGCGACGGAATGCTGGAAGGCTCGCAGCGCGATAAGCCAATCGCCGCCGATAAACCGTCGCACGAGCATAAAGACAGCAAAGAATCGGGATTTTACCGATACATCGACGGCACTTACACGTGGCTTTTGAGATTTTCGATGGGACATCGCTGGGTGATTGTCGGGCTTTGCCTGCTCGTTTTCCTGAGCATCGTTCCGCTGTTTATGCTCGTCGGCAAAAACTTTTTGCCGGTTGACGACCAATCGCAGTTTGAAATCTCGATTCGCGCGCCGGAGGGCTACAGTTTGTCGGCGACTTCGGCGCTTTTTGAAAAAATCGCGGCAGACGTGCGCAAGATTGAAGGCGTCACCGATACGTTGACGACCATCGGCGGCGGGCAGCAGCTAATCGTCAACAGCGGCTCGATTTACGTCAAGCTGTCGGACATTCACGACCGCCCCAAATCGCAGGAAGAGATGATGAGCCAGGCGCGCGAGCTTTTGAAAAATTACCCGCCTGAACTCAGAACCGGCGTGCAGCAGGTGCAGGCGTTTTCGGGCGGCGGTTTCCGCAATGCCAACGTGCAGTTTCTGGTTTCGGGACCGGATTTGAAAAAGCTCGAAGAATATTCGGCGAAACTGCTCGAAAAAATGAAGACGATTCCCGACGCGGTTGACGTCGATTCGACTTTGATTAGCGGCAAGCCCGAAGTGCGGCTCGAAGTCGACCGCGAGCGGGCGGCGGATTTGGGCGTGCGCGTCGGCGACGTTTCGCAGGCTCTGAACACGCTCGTCGCCGGTCAGGAAGCGACGACCTTTAACGAAGGAACAGACCAGTATGAAGTCCGCGTCCGCGCGATTAATAACTATCGGACGGATGTCGAAGGCTTAAAGCGCCTGATCGTGCCTTCGAGCAAATCGACCTGGGTATCGCTCGACCGCCTCGTCAAAGTCACGGAAGGCACCGGACCGAGTTCGATTGACCGCCTGAACCGCCAGCGTCAGGTCACACTGTTGGCGAACACGATACCGGGCGGCTCGGCGACGAATATCACGGCGGCTATTGACCAGCACGTCAGGGAACTGAAGCTGCCGGCGGGTTATTCGACCGGTTACGTCGGTCAATCGAAGGAGATGGGCAAAGCCGGTTTTTATTTTCTGCTGGCGATTGTGCTGTCGTTTGTCTTTATGTATATCGTGCTGGCGGCGCAGTTCGAATCGTTTATTCACCCGGTCACGATTTTGCTGACGCTGCCGCTTTCGATTCCGTTCGGCATCCTCAGCTTGCTGCTGACGGGACAAACGGTGAACATCTTTTCCGGTCTCGGTCTGCTGCTTCTGTTCGGCGTGGTGAAAAAGAACGCGATTTTGCAGATTGACCACACGAACGGCTTGCGCGCGAAAGGAATGAATCGCTACGACGCGATTATCCAGGCGAACCGCGACCGCCTGCGCCCGATTCTGATGACGACCATTGCGCTGGTCGCCGGTATGATTCCGCTCGTTGTTTCTTCGGGAGCGGGCGCGGGAACAAACCGTTCAATCGGCGTGCTGGTCGTCGGCGGTCAGAGCTTGTGTCTGCTTTTGACGCTTTTGGCGGTTCCGGTGTTTTATTCGCTGTTTGACGATTTGAGCGAGTTGAAGATTTTCCGGCGCGTCACCGGAGTTTCGTCTTCGCTTTTCGGCGGACTCAAGCGGCGGTTTACGACGGCGACAAGCTCGCTGTTCGGCAAAAACTGAGTTTTGAAAATATGAGTCGAGCGGCAAAAAGTTTGTTCGTTTTCGGAATTTACCTGTGCGGACTAGGCTCGATTTTGCTGCTCGTTCCGAATCTGATTTTGCAGTTTTTCGGAGTGCCGACGACCGGCGAGGTCTGGATAAGAATCAATGGAATGTTCATGCTTTGTCTGAGCTTCTATTATATCCGGTCGGCGCGCGGCGAATTGACGAGCTTTATTCGCTGGACGGTTTGGGGACGCGTCGCGGTTATTTTTTATTTTGCCGCTTTCGTCCTGCTGGTTTCGGCGCCGAAAGCTCTGCTGCTCTTTGGCTTGATTGATTTGCTGTCGGCAATCTGGACGTGGCTTGCTTTGAAAAAAGATGAAGCCGGGTTGAAGGAAAGATTTTGACTTTAGCGGTCGGAATCGGACTTTTGTTTATTTTGCGCGCGCTTTTTAACACGCGTTTTTTTATACAGGCTTTATGAAAAGGCATTTATATTTATTCATTTTAATTTTATCTCTGTCGTCTTTTGTCGAAGTAAAAGCGCAGGACGCGACGCCGACGCCTTTGCCGTCTGTTTCGCCGACGTCTTCGCCGACAGCTTCGCCGACGCCGGCGACAACGCTGCCGGAAGTAAAAGACACGCAGAACGTTCAGCCGGAAAACCTGAACGGCGTTCCGCAGATTGCGCCGAATTACCGCAACGACGATAAATCTTTGCCGGAATTGGGGCGCGTCGGCGTCGATATGATGCAGCAAAAGCCGCTCACGCTGCGCGAGGCGATTACGATGGCTCTGGAAAACAACAAGGACATCGAGGTCACGCGCGCGAACGTGCGGATTGCCGAGTTTGATTTGCAGTCGGCGCGCGGCGTCTACGAGCCGCGTTTTACCGGGCAGACTTACTACGAGCGCTCGACGACGCCGAACATCAGCTTTTTTACGCCGGGAATTACCAAGACGACAAACAGCTCGATTGTCGGCAACGCCGGTTTTCAGGCTTTCGTGCCGAAATTCGGAACGATTTTGAACGCGACGGTGAATAATCAGCGGCTCGCCAGCGACAACCCGGTTTCGATTATCAGCCCGCAATACAATACGAATTTTACGTTTTCGGTGACGCAGCCGATTTTGCGCGGGCGCGCCTTCGACCAGAACCGTCGGACAATCGAAATCTCCAAGCGCAATCTCAGCTTAACCGACACGCAGTTTCGCCAGCGCTCAATCGAAACCATCGCCAATGTCCAGCGCGCGTACTGGGATTTGACCTACGCTCTCAGGAATTTGCAGGTGCAGCGCGATACGGTCAAGGACGCGAAAGACCAGCTCGAACACAATCGCCGCCTGGTCGATGAAGGACAGCTTGCGCCGATCGATATTGTCGCCGCCGATACGCAGGTCGCCAATTTCGAGCAAGCCGTCTACGAGGCGCTGAACACGGTCGCGCAGGCGGAAAACAATCTGAAGAACCTGATTGCGCAGAACAAAAACGACGCGCTCTGGTCGGCGTCGGTCGTGCCGGTCGACCCGGTCGATCTGGACGCGCCGACGACGACTCTGCCCGAAGCGCTGGAAGCGGCGCTGCAAAATCGCCCCGAGCTGGAACTGAACCAGACGCAGAAGGACATCAACGAAATCGACCGCCGTTTTTACCGCGAGCAGACCAAACCGCAAGTTGATTTGGTGGCGAGCTACACGTCGGCGGGCGTCGGCGGCAGTCTGAACCCGAATTTTACGAATCCGCTATTGGCGGGCTGTCAGAATAACCCGAATCCGCCGCAGCAATGTATCGACGCTCCGATAGCACAGCAGACGCTTTTGCAGAACGTCGGCGGCGCGGGAACGACTTTCACGGACATTCTCGCCAATCGTTACCCGACCGTGCGCGTCGGCGTGCAGTTCAACCTGCCTTTGGACGGCAACAAAACGGCGAAAGCGCAGCTCGGACGTTCACTGGTCGAAGGCGAGCGTCTGCAAACGCAGCGCGAGCAGCTCGAACAAAACATTCAGGTCGATGTGCGCAATGCTCTGCAATCGGTGCGCACCGCCGAAGCGCGTCTGCGAAGCGCGGCGATTTCGCGCGACAATTCGCAGAAGCAGTATGAATCCGAACAGCGCAAGCTGGACGCCGGACAATCGGACGTCTACAAAGTCCTCGAACGCCAGACCGCTCTGGCGACGGCGAAAAGCAACGAGCTGCGCGCCCAGACCGAACTCAACAAATCGATTGCCGATTTACAGCGCGCGACGGGAAATTCGCTGAAGGCGAACAACGTCGAAGCAAGACTGAGAAAATAAGAGAAGGCAAAGGGTAAAGTAAAAAGGCAAACGTGAGGAAAATTACTTCCTCACGTTTGCCTTTTTACTTTTTACTTTTGCGTTCTTTCCGTTTTACCGGTTGATGCGCTGGTAATAGACGCGGTCGCTGCTGTTGCCGAGATTAACCGCCCGGAAGCCGTTGCCTTCGCGCTGGAAACGATATTGTCCCCAGTCGAAATTGACTCTGCCGCCGCTGTAATAGCCGCGCGCGTAGCCGTCTCCGTTTTCGGCGGCGATGGTGATATAGCCGTCAGCGCCGATGGTGATCACCGTGTAAGTGTCGTTGCTCGGCGTGTAGCCGCGAAACGAGCCGATCATCCAGCTCGGCGGAGTTCTGCCGCTGCCCTGACCGTAATTATCGTTGCGATTTTCGTTGCGTCTCCAGACGTTGCCCCAGTTGCGGTTTCCCGCGTCACGATAGCCGTCTTCATAGCCTTGCCTGAAGTCGCGGCGCGTGCTGCGGTTAAATTCGTTGTTATAGCGCTTAAAGTCGCTGCTCCGGTCGGCTCGCTTGTCCTGCCGCCCGTAGTTGTAACCCAGATTATAAGCGTCCGTTTGCTGCGCGTAAGCGGTTTCGCCGCCGACCAGAATCAAGCCCAAAACCATCGCCGCCGCCAGCACCGCCGCATTCCATTTCGTTTTCATTTTCAATAACCTCCATTGTTCGTTCTTTTATTTTTAAACGGGAGAGCCAAAATCCTGCATATTTAAAGGGTAATCCAATGCTGGAAGAGTGTCAATAAAATTTATAAATGCGAAAGTCCGGCGCGGTGCGGCGGCTGTCCGGTGAGTAGTGCTCATCGACGATTAAATATATTCGACATTGAATTTATTAACGTCGATGAGCATTGCTGCGGATGCTTCGGCGCGGCGGCGGCGCGCCGATATTTGTTTTCACAAGGAAACTTACCGCTATGTCATCTACCTGACAGAACAAATTAATTATTCTGTTATTATTAAATTACTTCCAGTATCTGGCAGGAAAAGTTAGGGTAGCAGCCGGCTTGAAAAATAGTCAGGGAAATCGTCCCAGCCAACCTGTTTTATGTAAGAATTGAGAAATGAGAACTGAAATTTATTTCAGTTTTTAGTTCTCATTTCTTGCTTTTTGCACCTTACTTTTCGGTTATCAGGGCGCAATCACCAGCGTATAACTCGGCGAATACCGCCCGACGGTCGCGTTTTTCTCCAGATTAACATTGAACAAATGATAAATATTAGATGTTCAATGTTAATCCGTCGCGCGCTTCGACGACCTCGCAGGGCGGCGAGAATTTTTCGGCTTCCGCGACCACATCGAAAGCGTCCCATTCGGCGTAAAGATGCGTCAGCACGGCGCGTTTCGGAGCGGCGTAGCGCACCAGATGCATCGCTTCGCCGAGTTCCAGATGTTTTTCCGTGGACTTGTTTTTGTAAAACGAGCATTCAACGAGCAGCAAATCGACGTTTCTGGAAAAATCGCCGAGCGTCATCGTAAAACCCGTGTCCGCCGTGTAGACGAGCGTTTTGTCGTGGTGCCTGACGTGAAGGGCGAGGCTTTCGTCCGTGTGCGGCGTTTTCAGAGCGACGGCTTCCGCGCCCGTCAGAATCTCGAATTTTTCGAGCGGCTCGACTTCCCGAATCTCGATTGGAAAAGGCTGTTTGAAAAGCTTATATTCGTTAACCGCGTCAAACTTTTCGACGAGCGCGCGCAAGCCTTTCGCGCCGAAGATGCGCAGCGGCTTCGTCCTTTTCCGCGTTTCGGGCGCGTTTCTCGTGCCGAACAGAAACGGCGCCAGCCCGCCGGCGTGGTCGAGATGAAAATGCGAAATCCAGATTGCGTCCAGATTCGCCCAATCGAGTTTTTCCTGCGCCATCCGGTGAATCGCCGACGCCGCGCAATCAAGCAAAAGCGTGCCCGAACCCGTTTCCAGCCAGTAACCCGAACTGCTCCTTTCGGGATGCGGAACCGCCGTGCCCGAACCGAGAACAACAAGTTTCATTTATCATTTACCATTTATCATTTATCAATTCTCATTTTCTTGAGAATTGAGAATAAAATTTTCGCTATTTCATCAGCATCGGCGTGCATACTTTCAAAGGATTTTTCGCTAATGTAGTTGGTATCTTTTAAAAGCGAAAGCCGGTATTTTGTTTCCAGGCATTCTTTATAAGCAATGCTGATTTTACTTGAAAATTCTGCTTCTGAAATCGCTCCGTTGGCTTCGGCAATATTTGCGCCGATGGAAGTTCCGCTTCTCAGCATTTGCTTCGACAGCACATATTCCTTTTTCTCCTCGCACAAATACTGGTATGCTTTTACTATTCTAATCGCAAAATCGTATGCTTTTGTGTAGGTGACATTATCTTTTGTCATTCTCGATAAATGATAAATGATAAATGGTAAATGATAAATGATAAATGTTGACGTATTGGCGATTTTCGCGCATCCCGACGATATGGAATTAGCCGTCGGCGGAACGCTTTTGAAAATGAAATCTCTGGGCTATAAAACCGGCACGCTCGACGTCACGCGCGGCGAGATGGGCACGCGCGGCACAGCGGAAGGTCGCGCCGAAGAAGCGCTGGAAGCGGCGCGGATTTTGAAGCTCGACGTCCGCGAAAATCTGGAATTGCCCGACGGTCACGTCTGGATGACGGAAGAAACGCGCACGAAACTGGTCAGAGTCCTGCGCCGCCTGAAGCCGAAATTAATCCTCACGCACCAATCGGACGACCCGCATCCGGACCATAATCACATCGCCGAGCTGGTGCGCGAATCGGCGCGGCTGGCTTCGATGCAGAAATACGACTTTGATTTCGGACAGCCGCGCATCAACGTCCCGATCGTCGCGCACAATACTTTCTCGCGCCGCGTCGTCCCGACGTTTATCGTCGATATCTCCGATTTTCTGGCGGAAAAAATGGAATCCATTCGCGCTCACGCCTCGCAGTTTCACAACCCGAAATCCGGCGACCTCGAAACGCGTCTCTCGCAAGAAGGTTTTCTGGACGAACTGGAAAACCGCTCGCGCTATTACGGCAGCCTGATCGGCGTCAAAGCGGGCGAGCCTTTCTACGTGCGCGAGGCGCTGAACGTCGAAGACCCGATTGCGCTGCTGTCGCGCCCGATGAACCTGTATTCGTGAAACTTTTAGAAATCAATCGACGAGCGCGCGCAGAAAGAGTGCACCGGGACGACAGCGGTTGCAGGCATTGAAGACGCTTTTCTTTATCCCTGCCAATCGCCGTCGTCCCGGTGCATTTCTCTTTCGCGGCTTTTCGTGTGCTTTCGCAGCTAAAATTCTTCTTAAACGCTCACGCTCGGTTCGGATTCGTGAACTGTCGTCACCAGATTTATTTGTGCCTGCCGGGCGCGCTCCTTGCGCTCCTGTTTGCGGCGATACATCTCTTCGTCGGCGCACTTGACGGCTTGCTCAAGCTCCGATATTTCGGCGAAATCCTTAAAGCCGTAGGAAACGCCGACCGTTAAACGCTCGTTTGCGCCTTCCAGAATAATATCGGTCAGCATCGCTTCCAGCCGGTCCATCCGCGAGCGCGCCATTTCCGCGTTCATACTGACCATAATCACAAAAAATTCGTCGCCGCCCCAGCGAAAAATCAAATCTTCCGCGCGCATCACGCCGCGAATCGCGCGCACGACGGCGCGAATCGCCAAATCGCCGGCGGCGTGCCCGTAGCGGTCGTTTATCGGTTTCAGATTGTCGATATCGAAAAAGCCGACACAGCCGGAAACCGCTTTTTCGGCATCGCCGCGTTTTTTCAAAAAGCCGTAAAAAGCGTGGCGGTTGAAGGCGGTCGTCAGCGGGTCGGTCTGCGCCAGTTGTTCGAGCTTTTCGTGCGCTTCGCGCAATTTCTCGTTGCTCACGCGAACGTCGCCGAGAACTTTTTCCAGTATCACGATAACCATTCCGAAGCCGAGCAGAATTTCCAGCACGAGGTCGATAATCGGATTAAACGCCAGATAACCGTAAGGCAAAAGAATGCTGTAGCCGATCTGCAGCGCCGAAAAAACGATAAAGTAATGAAAGAAATCGACCGCCAGAAACAGCAGCGCCACCCGCATCACGCGCCAGCCGAAAGTCTTGATTTCCGAATTTCTGAGCACGTAAAAGGCAGTCGCAAAAAAGCCGGCGAGGATAAGAGCGTGGAGATTAAACACCAGATTGAAATCCCGCGCCAGAAAAGTGAGAGCAAAGGCGACCGCCGCGAAAGGCAGAAATATCGATTTCCTCCGCAGCGTCGGCGACTCGTTGCCCGAAAGATTGTAGCATCCGGTGACGAGCATTAAACCGAAAACATACTCGCCAAAAAAATACATCGTATATAAAGGTTTGGCAAATTCCTCGTAGCTAAAAGCCAGACTCAAACAAAACAGCGATGTCGAAAGGCTCGACCACGCCACCAGCCAGTAACCGGAAATTGCACTTTTGAGCGAGCGCCGCAGGAACAACGACAAAACTGTTATCAGAAAAATTCCGGTGAATTGAATTACTAAACCGATTTTTGAGTCCATACTGTTGGAAATTAGCTGACGGATTGTTTGAAAAGAGGCTTGCGGGCTTCTATTTGATTGGATGGAACATGCATGCACGTGGGGTTGCACACTTCAATTTTATTACAAACGCGGCTTATGCGTCTATACTTTTTTCTCATCGACGGATTTTGGCGGCAAACTCGCTTTGCAGGCGGCGCGTGATTTCGTCGCCGTAAGTCTCGCCGTCAACGCTTCGGACCCAGGCGATGCCGAGTCCGGCGGACGTAATAAAAACCTCGTCGGCAAGACGCAGTTCGCCGAAAGGCTCGTCGGTCGTGTAGATTTCAAATCCGATTTCTTTTGCTGTTTCGACAACCAGCGCGCGCGTCGTTCCTTCCAGACAACCCGCTTCGAGCGAGGGCGTGAAAATCGTTTCGTCGCGTATCCAGAACAGGTTAGCCATCGACGCCGAAGCCATTTCGCCGCGCTCGTTCAGGCGAATCGCCTCGTCGAAGCGTCGGCTTTTGGCTTCCTCCAGAGCCAGCAAATTTTCCAGGTAATTGCAGGATTTCACGCCGGCGAGCGGCGATTTCGAATTGACGCGATACGGCGAAAGCGTCAGCCGAAATTCTTCCGCACGGCTGCGAAAATCGCCCGTCGTTATTAAAAGCGAGGCGCGCTGTGCGTTTTCAAACGTCCAGATTCCGCTCGCCGCCTCATCGAAAAATGTGACGCGGGCGCGCCCGTCGGTCAGATTGTTCCGTTCTATAAGTTCCGAAAGCGAATTTTGGACTGATTCTTCCGACAGCGCGGCAGACAAGCGAAGGTTTAGTTTTTCGGCGTTCTGCGTCAATCGCCGCCAGTGTTTTTCCCATTGAAAAGGCTTTTGATTGTAAATCGCAAGCGAGGTGAAAACTCCCGAACCGTAGAGCGAGGCGGAGCTTAAAGCGGAAATTTTTGCTTCGGCGGCGGCGAGAATGCGATGATTGAAGGAAACTAATTCGTGCATATCGAAAGTGAAAAAGCGAAAAAGCGAAAAAGCCGTCTTGATTTTAATTCAACTGACCTTTTCACCTTTCCGCTTTTCCACTTTTAATCTTTTTAGCTGACCGCGCGTTGCTGCTGCTGCCGTTTTTCCGCAACCGGAAATTCGAGGCGAAACGTCGTGCCGCTGCCGACTTCGCTTTCGACTTCAATCGTTCCGGCGTGTTCCTGAACGATGCCGTAGCTGACCGCCAGACCCAAGCCGGTGCCGCTGCCGACGCCTTTGGTCGTAAAAAACGGGTCGTAAATCTTGCCCAGATTTTCCGGGTCGATGCCGATTCCCGTGTCGGCGACCTCGATGACGACGGCTTCATCGTCGACTATGGAGGTCGTTAAAGAAATTGTTCCGCCGTCAAACATCGCGTCGCGCGCATTCAAAACCAGATTGGTGAAAACCTGTTGGAGTTTGCCGGCGTTGCCGTAAATTTTCGGCGGCTTTTCGAGATATTTTTTGACGACTTCGACGCGCGATTTTCTGAGCTGCGGTTCGAGCAGCTGGAGCGTGTCGTCCAGAATCTTATTGACGTCGATTTCGCCGAACTCGGTTCCCGCGCCGTTGCCCGCGCGCGAAAAATTCAAAAGATTTCCGGCGATGTTTGTGGCGCGCTCGGTTTGTTTCTGCACTTTCAGCAAAAGCGCGTGTTTCGGGTCGGTTTCGGGAATCATCCCCAAAAGCATCTGCGTGTAGCTGGAAACGCCCGTCAGCGGCGTGTTGACTTCGTGCGCGACGCCCGCCGCCAGCAAGCCGATGCTCGAAAGCTTTTCGCTCTGCTGGAGAGTTTCTTCCAGTTTGACGCGCGACGTGACGTTTTCCAGAACGACAATCGAGCCGGTCTGCTCGTTGGAAACCGAGCGCAGCGGCGCGACCGCGACGTTTAAAATCAGAGGCTTGCCGTCGGCGCTCGTCGTGTGCAGCTTATAAGCGTTGCGCAATTCCTGCAAATGCCAGCGCGATTTTCCTAAGATTTGCGTCAGGTTATGCGCGAAATTCTCGTCAAAAAGCTCTTCGACGAGTTTCCCGACGGTTTCCTCGCGGCGCAGTCCGAGCATTTCTTCAAACATCGAATTCGAGCGCGTGACGCGTCCCGTTTCGTCAACCGCCAGCAAGCCGACGTTGACCGATTCGACGATCGACTCGTTAAATTCTTTCAAAAGCGCCAGCTCGGCGGCGCGTTTTTCCTGTTCCTGATAAAGCAGGCTGTTTTCAATCGCCACGGCGACGTAGCCGGAAATCGTCTGCAAAATGTCCAGGTCTTCCGAAGAAAGAAGCGAGCCGTCCGACGCGCGCCCCAAGCCGATGACGGCGACCATCCGCCCGCGCACGACGCACGGCACGTAATAATGAAGCTCCTGCCGAACAAAATTCTGCGGGTCGCTGGTTTCGGTTTCCAGCTCCAGCTCGTCGGCGCGGACAATTCCCTTCTGCGCGCTCTTTTCGCGAATCATCTGCCGGAAATCCGACGGAACCGTTTGCGAATCCAGATTGACGGCGCGAACTAATTTGTAATTTATCGCGTTCGTTTCGTCTTCGATAAAAACGGCGACCTTTTCAACGTCGAGAACCTGTTGCAGGCGGCTGACCAGCGCATTAAGCAATGAATCGAGCGCGGTCGTCGACGAAAGCGTTCTGCCGAAATCCAGCAGACCGCGCCGCATATCGTAACGTTCGCCGTAGAAAAAGCGGTCGGCGCGTTCCTGCAAAAAATTCTTGAGCGGCTCGCTTAAAAGCACGATTCCAGCCATCGCCACAATCGCAATCAGAGCGCGAAGCGTGATTTCCGTCGTCGAAAGATTGTTGCCGATAGCCAGATAAACCAGACCGAGCGCGACCGTTCCGATCATCGCGGCAATCGCCAGCGTCGTCATCGCGTAAACCAGCGCGCGGCGCACGACGACATCGACGTCCATCAGGCGATAGCGCACGACCGAATGACCGAAGCTCAAAGGAATCAAGGCGAGCGGAATCGTCGTTAAGCCGGACGTCAAACCGTCGTCCGGCAGATAAACAAATCTTTTGGCGATTTGCAGCGCAAAAACCGGCAGCACCGCGATAATCGTTCCCCAGACCGCCCATTTTAAGCGCTGGCGAACCAGCGGCTGGCGATTCTTGAAAAAACGCCACAGCAGAACGCTTGCGCCGAGCGAAATCCCGATAACGAAGTGCGCTAAAAGAGTCTTGCTGATAATTCCGAAAATATCGTAGGAATTAATAAACTTTATGACGGATAACCTGAAATCTTCAAAAGGAAGAAGCAGAATCAGCGAGAAAAACAAATCGGCGAGCGAAACAATCACCGCCGGCGCATAGAGCGCGTAAGTTTTCCACCGCGGCGTATCGAAAATCTCGCTGCGCACCGGGTAACGCAGACAGAAATGCAGAAAAAGCGGCACGAAAAAGGCAAAAGCCATATCGTCCAGAAGAGTAATCGCCAGGTCTAAATCGGCGCCCAAGCTCAGCGGATTATAGACGTGGAAAACAAAAGCCGCCAGACAAACAACAGCAAAATGCAGAACAAACGGCGCGTGTCCCCCCTGTTTGAAAAGGACGAAAATTCCTACGCCGAGCCAAATCAGCCCGACCAGCGTCAGAAAAATTATCGAAGCCGTCCAGCGCGGCGCCGTCCCGATATGAACTAAATCAGCAAAATAGACGCGGTCGGAAAATGAATAGGAAGTGCGGTCGAGAGAATAAGTTAAATTACCGTCGACGCCTGCCGCTTCCAGATAAATTCCGATGTCCGACCATAAAACGACTTCTTCAAAATTCTGCCCGTCCAGGCTTACTCCGATCAACTTATCGCCGACGAAAACTCCGGCTCGCGCGCCCGCCGAATCGGGAATGACTTTTTCCGCGTAGATTCCGTCCGCTTTTTGCATCCATTGGATGCCGTCGGTCGGCGGCAGCCAGTGATTGGCTCTTTGCGACAGATTCAGAGCGCCGCCGACAACCAGTAAAACCGTTGCCAGAAGCCATACCAAGCTCCAACTTGTCAGCATTTTGCCTGTCATCTTCTAAAGGCAGACCTCGCCGTTGCTCTCTAACGCAATACGCGTTCCAAGCGTTTATCCGGCGCGTATCACGTGACCGCCCGATAAACAAAGGCTTTCGCTTTGATAAACGATTAATAAAACTTTATTTATTCAGTTTTTTGCTTTGCAATCCGAGAATTTGGAAAAAATTTTTATCGCCCAAGAATCAGCCACGAAAGCGCGCGACGGAACACGAATATAAAAATAAACTTTTCGTGCTGGTTCGTGTCTGTTCGTGGCTGGTTCTGATTACTTAAAATCTGACGGAAATTCCGCCGCGCAGCGTCCGGCGCTGCGTGCTGAGCCGCAGGCTGCCTTCTTCGCCGCCCGCGCCCGCTTGATTATCAAACAAATTTCTGGCGTCAATCGTCGCTTCGGCGCGAAACGGAAGCCCTAAATTAGGCAGCGACTGCGTTACCAGCACGCTTAAGCTCGGGTCGTAAATCGCGAGCCGTCCTTGAAAAGGGTCAATCGCAAACACGGTCGCATCGGGCGAGAGGCGAAAAATCGTTTTTACTTTGGTGCCGGTGCTCAAATCGGCGTTGAGCTGCCCGACAAAGGTTTGGAAAAAGTCGTTTTCAAAAACATCAGCCGGATTGGTCACGGCTTGCGGCGAGAGTTTCTGCCCTTTGCCGAACGCGTAACCGGCGGAGGCGCTCAGGATTCCGTTCAGACGGCGCGAATAAACAAAGCGCACGCCTTGGGTTTTGCCCTGCTGATTGGCGACAAAAGTATCTTCCGGCGTCAGTAAATTAAACGGCAGATTCACCAGCCCGACGCCGCGACTGCTGACGGAATCAAAAAACGCCGTCGCTTCGATGCTGGATTTATTGTCCAAGATTCTTTCCACGCCGAATTCCAGCCGGCGGCTTTTATTCATCACGGCTTTGCCGTCTTCGACGGCGACGACCGGCGGAGCAATCTGCTCGCGGAAAACGACCGAACTGTCCTCCAGTTCGATAGCGTGCGACCAGGTGCGCTCCTCGGTTTGCGTGGTGAAAGCCGTGCGAAAACGAGTTTTAGCGTCGATGTCGAACTGCAAGCCGAAACGCGGGCTGATTGAAAAATCGTCGCTCGCGCCGAAGAAACGCGAATAATCGACGCCGAACACCAGAATGACGCCTTCGCGCACTTTCCATTCGTCGAGCGCCTGAAAAGAAACTTGTCCGAGTTGTTCGTCGGTGTCTTCTATCCTGCCGAGCTTGGCGGCGGAAGTGGTCAGGCGGAGCTGATGCGATTCGTTCGGTCGGAATTTTACGGTTGTCTCGAATCTCTGCGGCGCAATTTTGCCGGTGCCGGTCTGACCGACAATGATAATTTCCGTATTTTCGCCTAAAGGCTGGAGCGTGGCGAAATTAAAGCCCGTATACGCACCGCCCGCGCCGGAACCGGCAACAAAAGTTTCGACCACCGATTGCCCTTTGCGCCGGGTTTCGGTTTCGTCTTCTTCGACTACGCCGATGCTTTCTTCGACGTTTTTATTTTCTTTATTTTCGGCAGTCGCGTTTTCGTCGATTTTGGTTTCATCTTCTTGATTTTGATAAATCGAGCGGCGGCTTTGCGCCGAGCGGATAACCCATTTCGGACTGTTACGGTCAGCGCGTTTTTCCGGCAGCGTGTTGCCGCTGCCCGAACGCTCCAGTTTAAAACCGTAGGTCAATTCGGAGGAATTGTTCACCTGCACTTCCGTTAAAGTGACCGAATTAAATCCTTGCGCAACAGCTAAAACCGTATAAGTTCCGGGAACGATTTTCGCCAGAAAGCTGCCGTCCGCTGCCGAACGCACCTGTTTTAAAAGCTTCGTCGTGCCGACGCGAAAAACGGCGACCATCGCATCGGCAATCGGCTTGCCCGATTCGTCGCGGACGATGCCCTTGATGACGCCCAAACCGGTTCGATTTTGTTGAACGACCACATTCGCCTGCGCGTCGGGAATCGAAACGAAAGACACAAGAAAAGCGACGAGCGAGACAAAACTCAATCGGATAATGGTTTTACTTTGCCTGATTAAAGAAAACATTAAATTACAGCCATCTCCTTTTCGCCGAGTTCGGGGAGACTCTTATGATATGGGAGCGCTAAAAACTTTCGCGTCGGTCGAAAAAACAGACTCTACGCGTACGTTCTGTTATTTTCGTGATTAAAGTCAAATGTGTCAAGCCCTTCGAGGACTTAAACTTTCATTTTCGGTAAACTTTCATTTGTTTGATGCGCCCGCTTCGACGAAGGTTTGTCGGCGCGCCGTAAAAATAGTTTTTGTCGAAATGCCGCCGGAATATGACGGCGAACTTGACAAAGTTTGCTCAAAGATTAGAATTAAAAATTGCTTTTCTCGAAAAGTTTTTCAGTAAGGAGACGTGGCTGAGCGGCTGAAAGCGGCGGTTTGCTAAATCGTTAAGGGTCAAAAGCCCTTCACAGGTTCGAATCCTGTCGTCTCCGCCAGTTTTTAAGTAGCCGGTAGTCAGTTGTCAGTAGTCAGTAGATTTTTCTCCTGAGCGCCGACATTCTGATTTCCGGCTATAATTATTTTGATGCATATTTTCAAATATAATCGTTGATGGCGAACGGCTGACCGCCGCTTGCCGGCGACTGACGGCTAATATGTATATTCCGAAATTTTTTTCCGAAACCGACGAGAAAAATCTGCTGGCATTTATGCGCGAGTTTAATTTCGCGACGCTCGTGACGGCGGAAAAAGATTTCCCGACGGCGACGCATCTGCCTTTTATCATCGAAAAACGCGGTGAAACGGTCGTCCTGTCGGCGCATCTGGCGCGAGCCAATCTGCAATGGAAACAATTTGAAAACAAAGCAGCTCTGGTGATTTTCCAGGAGCCGCACGCCTACGTTTCGCCTTTGCTGTACGGCGAAAAAAATAACGTTCCGACGTGGAATTACGTCGCGGTTCACGCTTACGGAAAAGTCGAAACGTTTAAAACAGCCGAAGAAAACCTGCTTTTTCTGGCGAAAATGGTCGAGGCTTTCGACCCGGTTTATTTCCAGACCGACTGGCGCGAAATTTCCGAAGACTACAAAATAAATCTGGCGCGCGGCGTGGTCGCTTTCGAAATCGAGGTGACGGATTTGCAGGGCAAGAAAAAGCTCAATCAAAATAAACCCGGAAAGACGGCGGAAAATGTCATCCGGGCGTTTGAAAAAAGCGACCGCGAGAATGAAAAATTGATTGCGAATTATATGAAAGAGGTTCATCCCGGTACCGATTCAACGGATTAAGATTTATGACTATAAGAGTTAGATTTGCCCCGAGCCCGACCGGTTATCTGCATATCGGCGCGGCGCGCAGCGCGCTTTTTAATTATCTTTACGCCCGAAAAACCGGCGGAAAATTTCTGCTGCGAATCGAAGACACGGATTTGCAGCGCTCGACCGACGAATCGACGCGCTCGATTCTCGAAGGCTTAAAATGGCTCGGACTCGAACACGAAGAAGAAATCGTTTTCCAATCCGCCAACGCCGAAAAGCATCGGCGGGCAGCGCTCGAACTTTTGGCGGCGGGCAAAGCGTATCGTGATTTTACGCCGAAGGAAACGGCTTCCGACAAAAACGTTAAAGAGGCAATCGCCGAACGCGCGCGCCAGCACAAAGGCGAAAAACATATGCGCGACAACGTTTACCGCGATTTGTCGAAAGCGGAATCGGATGCCAGAAGCGAGGCGGGCGAGCCGTTTGCGATTCGCCTGAAAGTCGCCGAAACCGGAAAAACGAGTTTTGAAGACGCCGTTTACGGCGTGCAGGAACGCGACTACGCCGAAATCGAAGACCTCGTTTTGCTGCGCTCCGACGGTCATCCGCTTTACAATCTCGCGGTTGTCTGCGACGACATCGAGATGGAAATCACGGACGTGATTCGCGGGCAAGACCACCTGACGAATACGCATAAACAGATTTTGATTTACGAAGCGCTCGGCAAACGTGCGCCGCGTTTCGCGCACCTGCCTTTGATTTTAGCGCCGGGCGGAAAAAAATTATCGAAACGCATTCACGGCGAAATCGTCAGCCTGACGACTTACCGCGACGCCGGTTTCCTCGCCGCCGCTTTTCGCAATTTTCTCGCGCTGATGGGCTGGTCGGCGGGCGAGGAACGCGAAATTTATTCGCTCGACGAATTAATCGAAAAATTCTCGCTCGAAGGCGTTCACCGCAACCCGGCGATTTTCAATTTCGACGCCAACAACCCGAAACGCTGGACCGACGATAAAGCCCTCTGGATGAACGCCGAATATATTCGGGCGATGAATCTGGACGAGCTTCTGCCGTTTGTCAAAGCCGAGCTGAAAGCCGCCCGGCTCTGGCGCGACGAATACGAGGACGACGACAAAGCGTGGTTTGAGCGGACGATTGATTTGATTCGGCAGAGATTTTTTACTCTGAAAGATTTCTCGTCGCAGGGACGCGCGTTTTTCTCGGAAGATTTCGATTTCGATGCGGCGGCGCTGGAAAAAAACCTGAAAAAATTTCCCGACCTAAAAGCCTGGCTGCCCGAGCTTGCCGACAGATTCGAGCCGATGCAGGATTTCACGCACGACGCAATAGAAGAAGTCGTCAAACAATTCGCCGAAGAAAAAGGCGCGAAACTCGGCGTGATCATGAACGGCGCGCGGACTTTGCTGAGCGGCGTCGCCGTCGGACCGTCGATGCTGGCGGTTTTTGAGACGCTCGGCAAAGAGAAATCCATTTTAAGACTTCGAAGCCGAATCGCCTGGAATCAATGATTAATTGTGTGGGAAATTAAAAATCCGACAATTCAAAAATCCGAACTCGATTTTACATCTTCGGAACAGGGATTTTGTGAAGTTTCCCGGCTTGTCGCCGACGGCGTCGTGTTAATGAACGCGATTGAGCTGATGGAGTTTGATGAGGACGAAGTTCAGCTTTTGATTTGCAATCAATGCGGTGTCGTCCGCTGCCAGTCGGGCAATTGGGTTAATTTTCGCAAATCGGGTGATTTTATTTTGCTGATTCCCGCTTTTGAAATGATGGAAGGCGACGCGTGGAGCAGAACCGAATATGCGCCGCCGCAATATTTTAAAAAACAAGGAACGCCGTATTTCGAGCCGGAAACTTACGAAAATCTACGCCGCCGGATTTCTCGATTTCCGGCAATCGAAAAAATTAAAACTCTGGAAATGGGTGAAGCGATGCGTTTGGCGCAAGACAAAATGCCGCTGCGGATTTTCGGCGAGCCGCCTGAAATAAATGTTCGACCGGACAAATTCGGATATATAATTGCAGCCAGCGACGGCGAACCGGAAGAAAATCTGCAAAAAATCGAAGAGATTTTGCGACAAAATTACAAAAACAGTTCTCCGGCGAAAATACGACCGGCGGCGGCGGCGGAAGATGAAGAAATAATTCATTTATTTGTCGATGCCTTCGAATTTACCGGTTGGCAGGCGCTGGTCAAAAACAGCTCGGGTTATAAATTACTGCTGGAAGAAAAATTTGTCATCGAAGAAGCAAATAAATGAGCGCGTTCAGGATTAAGCCCGCAGACAAAAATAATACCCGGCAAATCCTTGCCTTAATCCGCGAGTTTGCCGAGTATGAAAATCTCTCGGATTTTTGCGAGGTGACGGAAGAACGCCTTAATGCGGCGCTTTTCGGCGAAACGAAAGTTGCCGAAGCGATAATCGTTTTTCAGGAAGACGCGCCGGTCGGCTACGCCATTTTTTATCCGAATTTCGCCAGCTTTCGCGGTCAGCGCGGATTTTATCTCGAAGACATTTATATTAAACAGGAATTTCGCGGAAAAGGCGCCGGCGAAGCGATGCTGAAATACATCGCCGGAGCAGGAAAAGCGCGCGGTTTCGAGCGGATTGATTTTCAGGTTCTGGAATGGAACGCGCCCGCCATCAGGTTTTACGAAAAACTCGGCGGCGCGCGCGACGAGGAAGAGAGACATTTTCGCTTTGTCGGCGAAAGCTTTGCCCGAATGGCTGAATAAAAATGTCGATTAAACAAGTAATTTCCGATGTTTTTCGTTTGTTGACTTTTCGCGCCTCGCGCGCGGAAATGCTCGATTTCGGCTGGGCGCACTTCGCCTTCGGTCTGATTTCGACGTGGCTGGTCGGCATCGGACGTTACTGGGACAACCCGAAAGCGGAATTTTTGCAGCAGCTCGGCGTCGGGTCGGTGGTTTACATTTTCGCTCTTTCGCTGCTTTTGTGGTTTGTCGTCAAGCCTCTGCGCCCGAAAGACTGGTCGTATTTTTACGTCGTGACATTTGTCGCGCTGGTTTCGCCGCCCGCGATTTTGTATGCGATTCCGGTTCAGATGTTTTTCGGCATCGACCGGGCAAATGAGATAAACGTGGTGTTTTTGCTGGTTGTCTCGATCTGGCGGCTGGCTTTGCTGGTATTTTTTCTGAAACGCTTTGCCGCGCTCAAGCTCGGCTATGTGCTGGTCGCGACGCTGCTGCCGGTAACTATGATTGTTTTCGCGCTGGTGATGCTGAATCTGGAAAAAGCCGTTTTCAGCGTGATGGGCGGATTCGCCGAACACACGCCGAATGACGAAGCGTTTGCCGTTTTAGCATTGATTTCGTTTTTTGCGATGCTGGCTTTTCCGGTTTTGCTCGTCTCCTACATCGTCATAGTCGTTATGGAATTTGCCGGAAAACGAAAACAAAAAATTTCCGCTTAAAATTTCTGTCACAAATCTCCCCGGCGCGGTGTTTCTTTTATGTAATGCACGCCGCATTTATATTTTAATAATAATATCTAACCGAAGGAGAATGTTTATGTCGAAAAAATTTCAGGTTTTACTGCGTTCCGTTTTTAGTTTTGCTTTTATTGTTTTGGTTTTCGGCTCTTACGTCATCGTCGCGCAGACGACTTTGACGGGCGATTGGAAGGCGGAAGCCAAATCGGAAAAACACCTCGAAAAAATTCATTTATCTTTTTCGCGCCGCAGCGAAAAAGGCGGGATGAATCAGCACGGCTCATCGTTTGAATACGCCGATTTGCAGGGCTTGAGCCGCGAGCAGGCTTTAGGCAGCGGCGCGGTGAAATTCAGTCTCGTCCGCGAAGCCGGAACAATTGAATGCGAAGGCAGATTTGACGGCACGGGAAAAGGCTCGGGCACTTTCCGTTTCACGGGAAATCAGCAGTTCGTTTCGGCGATGAAAAGCCGCGGATTCGATTTTGAAGCCACCGACGGCGGAAAAAAACGCGCCGACCTTGACGAAAGGCTTTTCGCCGCCACGACCATCAATGTGACGACCGCTTTTGCTGACGATTTGCTGTCGGCAAACTTCGGCAAATTAACCGTTGACGATTTGTTTAAAGCCGCGATTTTCAAAATCACGCCGCAGTTTATGTCGGAAATGAAAGCGAGCGGCTTTCCGAATCTCGGAATGGAAGAACTCGTCAAAGCGCGGATTTTCAAGATCGACGCCAATTTCGTCCGCGAGGTCACGCAGATGGGCTTTGACAAGGAACCGTTTGAAAGCCTCGTCAAAATGCGCATCTTTAAAGTGACGCCGGAATTTATCACCGAAGTTAAGAATGAAGGCTTGGCGAATCTCGACATCGAAGACCTGGTGAAAATGAGAATTTTCAAAATCGACGGACCGTTTATCCGCCAGGCGAAATCCGAAGGCGTTCCGCTCGAAGTCGAAAAACTCGTCCAGAAACGCATCGGCGTCTACGGCAGAGAATAATTTATTTTAGACGGATAGACACCGAAAAGTGAAAAGGCGGAAAAGCGAAAAAGCGAAAAAGCAAGTTGAGCGATTCAACAAAACTTTTTCGCTTTTTCGCTTTTTTCCCCGCTTGCTTTGCGCCGAACTCGATGAGAGTTACAATAACCGAAATTCGTGGTTTTACGCGCCGCTGCCCGGTCAGTTGAATTATCTGCCGTAAAAGCAAAAATCAAACGTTTCAGGAGAAAATTATGTTTCATCATCACCGCCGCAATAAATTTATTTTAATTTGGATTTTACTGTTCAGTACCGTTGTCGCCGCGCAGACTCCGCAGGCTGACCCTTCGCTGCTCAGCCTCGACCGGATATTTGCTTCGGACGATTTTAACTCGCAAGGCGTCGGCGGGCTTCGCTGGCTCAAATCGGGCGATGCCTATACCAAACTCGAACGCTCGGCGAGCGGCAAAGGCGGAACGGATTTGGTCAGCTACGACGCGGCGACCAATCAGCGCACGGTTTTGCTTTCCGCCGAAAAGCTCGTTCCGCAGGGCGGCAGCGCGCCGCTCGCGGTTAACGGCTACGATTGGTCGGCGGACAACACGAAGATGCTGATTTACACCAATTCGAAAAAAGTCTGGCGGCTGAACACGCGCGGCGATTACTGGGTTTTGGATTTGGCAAGCGGCAATTTGAAAAAGCTCGGCGGCAATGCCCAGCCTTCGACCTTGATGTTCGCTAAATTCTCGCCCGACGGAACGCGCGTCGGATACGTTCGCGAAAATAATATCTACGTCGAGAACCTGGCGGACGGAAAAATTACGCAGGTGACGACCGACGGCTCGAAGAATTTGATAAACGGAACTTCGGATTGGGTCAACGAAGAAGAATTTTTCCTGCGCGATTGCTGGCGCTGGAGTCCGGACGGCAAATCAATCGCTTACTGGCAGTTTAACACCGAAGGCTCAAAGGACTATGTCTTGATCGACACCACCAAAGACCTCTATCCGGTTTTGAATTATTTCCCTTATCCGAAAGCGGGAACGACGAACGCGGCGGTTCGCGCCGGAGTTGTCAGCGCCGCAGGCGGCGAGACGAAATGGATGAACACGCCCGGCGATCTGCGGCAGAATTATATCGTGATGGTCGAATGGATGGACAATTCAAACGAATTGATTCTCCAGCATATGAACCGCTTGCAGAACACCAACCAGGTGATGCTTGCCGACGCGAAGACCGGCGCGGTGCGGACGCTTCTGACCGAAAAAGACGACGCGTGGATCGAGCTGACGATGCCGCGGCTGCGCTGGGTCGACGGCGGAAAACGTTTTCTCTGGATGAGCGAGCGCGACGGCTGGCAGCATCTTTACACGGTTTCGCGCGACGGCTCGGACGTAAAATTAATCACGCCCGGCAATTTCGACGTGATAAGCCTGTCGGGTTATGACGAGGCGAACGGCTGGCTTTATTATCTCGCTTCGCCCGACAACGCAACGCAGCGTTATCTTTTCCGCACGAAAATCGACGGCAGCGGCGCGGCTGAGCGCGTGACGCCCGACGCGCAGAAAGGCTGGCATAATTACAACATTTCGCCGAAAGGCACCTGGGCGATTCACAATTACTCGGCTTTCACGAGCGCTTGGCGCTATGAAGTCGTCAATTTAACGAATAAAACGGTCGCCCGCACGATGGTCGATAACGCCGAATTGCAGGCGAAAATCGACAAGCTGAAAAAAGGACCGCAGGAATTTTTTAAAATCGACATCGGCGAAGGTGTCACGCTCGACGGTTATATGCTGAAGCCGCCCGGCTTTGACCCGTCCCAAAAATATCCGATTTTGTTTTATGCTTACGGCGAACCGGCGGCGCAGACCGTCACGGATAATTGGGGCGACACCGAATATTTATGGCATCTTTTCCTGACGCAGCAAGGCTATATCGTCGCCAGCGTCGATAATCGCGGAACGCCTGCGCCGAAAGGGCGTGCCTGGCGCAAAGCCATCTATCGAAAAAACGGCATAGTAAATTCCGCCGACCAGGCAGGCGCCGTGAAAGCGATGGTTGCCAAAATGCCTTTTATCGACGCCGCGCGCGTCGGCATCTGGGGCTGGTCGGGCGGCGGCGTCTCGACTCTAAACGCGATGTTTCGCTACCCGGACGTTTATAAAATGGGAATGTCGGTCGCGCCGGTTCCCGACCAGCGTTTTTACGACACGATTTACACCGAGCGCTATATGGGAATGCCGCAGGAAAATGCCGCCGATTATAAACAAAGCTCGCCGATTACACATGCCGCCGGATTGAAGGGCGACCTGCTCATCGTTCACGGCACAGGCGACGACAACGTTCATTATCAGGGCACGGAAGTTTTAATCAACGAGTTGATCAAACTCAATAAGCCGTTTTCGATGATGGCTTATCCGAACCGGACGCACAGCATTTCAGAAGGAGAAAATACGACCCGGCATCTGTATAGTTTATTAACGCGTTATTTAAATCAGCATTTGCCGGTTTCCGCCGAACGACAAAAGGAGATGCAGAAATCCGCTTCGCGATAATCCGAGTCGCCCGTGCTGCCGGGCTGCCGGGCGGCGCGTTTATTGCTGTTGACGGCTTTCAGCTAATGCCGAGCATTTGCCGCTAAAGATTTATACCGGTGCCGATGGTCGCGGCGGCAGCGCGACTTTTAACCTCGCGTGCGCGGCTCGCGCGCACGAGAATGGCGCCGGAAATTCCGGTCGGTAAAAATTATTTTTCGGTCTCAAGCGCGCCGCTACGCATTTATGTAGTGAAAAATCGTTTTTAAAAGGTTATCTTGCTATTGTCAGAAAGTTAAGGCGAAATTTTTACAGGCGACGGCGGGCGAGAATCGAATAAAAAACAATGACCGAAACAACAGAAGCACAAAAAACAATCAACGTCGTGATTATCGAAGACGAGCGCGACATCCGCGAAGGCTTGGGAATGCTCATCAATTATACCGATGGCTTTGTCTGCAACGGAAAATACGGCTCGATGGAAGAAGCGCTGGCTGGCATTCGTCATCGCACGCCGGACATCGTTTTGTCCGACATCGGGCTTCCGGGAATTGACGGCATCGAAGGCATCAAGCGAATCAAGCAGATGTATCCGCAGATGACGATTCTGATGCTTTCGGTTTATGAAGACAACGAGCGCATTTTTCACGCTCTGTGCGCGGGCGCGGTCGGTTATCTGCTGAAAAAAACACCGCCCGCGAAATTGATTGAATCTTTGCGCGAAGCCGTTCTGGGCGGCGCGCCGATGTCGCCGGAAGTCGCGCGTAAAGTGATTACCTTGTTCAGGGATTTCAGCCCGCCGGAAAAAGTCGATTACGATTTGTCGCCGCACGAAATTCGCCTTTTGAAACTGCTCGTCGAAGGTCACAGCTACAAAACCGCCGCCGCCCGCCTGAACGTGACGACCAACACGATTTCCTTTCATCTGAAGAATATCTACGAAAAACTACAGGTTCATTCAAAATCCGAAGCCGTCGCCAAAGCCCTGCAGCACGGGCTCGTCAAGTAAAAGAAGCGCGGGTTAAATTTTCGCTCGAAAGCAAATTTGGAATCCTCAGAGCGTCTTGCCTCATCGGTTATTAAAGAATCGGCAGGCTAATATATGGCATCGAAAGGCAAATCAACATTCAAATTAATAATTTCGGAAATTTCGGCGGTCGGCATCACGGTCGTTCCGCTTGCGTTGTGGTTTTTTGAAGATTACCCGGTCGCGACGGTCGCCGTTTTGTATGTGCTGGAAAGCATAATGGCGGTGATTTTCGCCATTTTATGCGTTCTTTTGCTGGCTCCTTCGGGGCGGCAAAGCGAGAAAGCAGGCAAAATCACCGGGAAAATAGAAATAATCAAGAACCTTTTGTGGGTCTTCGTGCCGTGGGCGATTTTTAGTTTGGTTTTTCCGGCGGCAGTTATTGTCTCGCCGAAAATCAACGGCGGCGGCGTCACGTTTGATGACGTCATCTACGGTTTAAAATTCATTCTGGCTTTTCAACTGCTGGAATTTTTTTCCAATCTTTATTTGCTGCGCCCGCTTTCGGTGAAAGAAGGCGAGTATTTCCTGTCATACAGTTTAGGCGGTATGGCGGTCATCTTCGTTTCGATTTTTCTCGGCTTTTTCGCCGCCGTTATCGGCATCTCGATCTTTCTGCCCTTCATCGTTTTAAAAACATTCATCGACATCGGTCAGCCCGTTCAATATTTTTTAGGACAAGCCCGGTCGCCGACCGAGGCAGACCCGCTTTTCGATATTTTAGCGGAAAAACCGCGGCGCAAACCCGTAATCAAAAGAAACCCTAAACTTCCTACGTAAATACGTGGTGAATATCTTTTTTGAATTATCTATCTTGGCTTCAGCATTTTTTTAATTGAAAGGAAGCAAAGATATATGTCAAAAAATTTAATCATCGGTTTCGTCATTTTAGTTTCGATTTTATCGTTTAGCACCATCGCTTTGGCGCAGACATCGGCTTTTGTATATCAGGGAAAACTTCAGGACGGCGCCGTCGCGGCAAACGGCACATACCAATTTGAGTTCAAATTGTTTGACGCCGCCGCGGGCGGAAATCAAATCGACAACACGATTTCGAATCTTCCGGCGACCGTCACGAACGGCATCTTTGCCGTCAATCTGGATTTCGGCGCGGCAAACTTTGACGGCACGCCGCGTTTTCTGGAAATCAGCGTCCGTTTAAACGGCAGCAATCAGCCCTTTACAATGCTCAATCCGCGTCAAGCCGTGACCTCGACACCGTATGCGGTGCGCTCGCTCAACGCCAATCAGGCGACGACCGCCAACAATTCATTGAATCTCGGCGGCGTTCCGGCAAATCAATATGTCGTGACGACCGACCCGCGCATGTCAGATGATCGCGACCCGCTGCCGAACAGCCCGAACTACATTCAAAACGGAACGAGCCAGCAGGCAAATTCCAATTTCAATATCGCGGGCGAAGGCGCGGCGAAAACCTTCAACACTTCGGAAGGCTATGAAATCAACAGCGCGAAAGTGCTGAACGCGCCCGGAACGCGCAATATTTTCGGCGGCGCAGGAGCGGGAAGCTCAAACATTATCGGCGCGAATAACGCTTTCTACGGCACGGAAGCCGGATTTTCAAACACGACGGGCGGTAGCAATTCGTTTTTTGGCGACAACGCGGGC
Source organism: Pyrinomonadaceae bacterium (assembly GCA_036388635.1). Classification (GTDB taxonomy): domain Bacteria; phylum Acidobacteriota; class Blastocatellia; order Pyrinomonadales; family Pyrinomonadaceae; genus JALZHR01. The sequence goes on along the minus strand of DASVRL010000342.1, from coordinate 27,268 downwards.
AGGGCGAATACGTCGGCGCTCGCCAATTCGTTTTTCGGCGCGAACGCTGGAAAATTGACGACCACCGGCGGCGCAAATTCTTTCTACGGATTTAACAGCGGATTTAACAACACGACCGGCATAAATAATTCCTTCTACGGCACGTCTGCCGGGCAGTCTAACTCGGTCGGCAAAAATAACGTCTTCGCGGGTTTTTACGCCGGTTACTCGAACACCATCGGGCTGGACAATACTTTTGTCGGCGCGGAAGCGGGCAAACAAAACGGCTCTGCCAAATACAATACTTTTGTCGGCGCGCGCTCCGGATTAACGAATACGGACGGCGAAGGCAACTCGTTTTTCGGCGTCAACAGCGGTTTGAAAAATACAATCGGCGATTCCAATTCGTTTTTCGGCAACAACGCGGGAAACGGCAATACGACCGGAAGCAGTAACTCTTTCTTTGGCTACGGCTCGGGCTTCAGTAACACGACCGGTTCGCAAAACGTGTTTTTCGGGTATAACTCCGGCGCCAACAATTCGACTGGAAAATTAAACACTTTCGTCGCCTATCAGTCCGGGATAGCGAATACGACGGGCGAGGGCAATTCCTTTGTCGGCATTTTCGCCGGGCAGAACAATACCGTCGGCAACTACAATTCATTCATGGGCTACGCGGCGGGCGGCAGCAACATATCGGGCAGTTACAACATTTTTATCGGTAAAGACACCGGCGCGCAGAACACGACCGGCAATTACAACGTATTCTTCGGCTCGCAGGCTGGATTCAACAACACGAGCGGATTTCAAAACGTCGCCGTCGGTTATTATTCCGGCATCTCCACCACCACCGGCACGAATAATATTTACGTGGGATTTTCGTCCGGCGAAGGCAACACCGTCGGAACAAACAACACGGCTCTCGGCGCGAACACCGAATTTACCAGCAATGACCTGCAATACGCGACCGTCGTCGGCGCGGGCGCGAGCGTCTCGACCGACAGCACGGTTGTCCTCGGCAGATCGGCTGACACGGTTCGGGTTCCGGGAAGATTAGTGCTTATCGGTCTGGGCGCGGCTGGCAGCACGGCGCTTTGCCGCAACGCTTCCAATCAAGTTTCGACTTGTTCCTCGAGCGCGCGCTACAAAACCAACATTCAAAATTTCACCGGCGGTTTGGGCGTGGTTAATCGCCTGCGCCCGGTTACTTTCGAATGGAAAGAGGACGGCAAATCCGACATCGGATTCGTCGCCGAAGAAGTTAACGCCGTCGAGCCGCTTTTGACAGTTTATAACGAACGCGGCGAAATCGAAGGCGTCAAATACGCGCAAGTCACGACTGCGCTGGTCAACGCCGTCAAGGAACAGCAAACGCAAATCGAGAAACAACAAGAGCAAATCCGGCAGCAGCAGGCGCAAATCGACGCGCTCAAAGCTCTGGTCTGTCAATCAAACCCGAACGCCGCGGTTTGCAGTAAATAAAAGGTGCATTATGAAATACAAAAATTCGCAATTATTCGATTTAATATTTTTCGTCGTCGTTGTGCTGGTTGTTTTACTTTTCGCTCTGTCGGCGAGGGCGCAGTCAAACCAGATTCAGCCGAGCAGCGGCGGCGGCTTTACTTTGGAAAAACAGGTGGTCGCCGGCGGCGGCAATCAGATGCAGCAAGCGTCGATGCAGCAAGCGGGAACCGCCAGTCAGACAATCGCCGGATATAAATCGAGCGGCGGAAATTTTTCCCTGTATTCCGGCTTCTGGACGCCTGAAACTTTTGCTCCGACGGCGGCGAATGTCGTGGTCGGCGGTCAGATAAAAACCGCCGACGGCAGAGGCATCAAAAACGTTCTGGTGACCGTCGCTTTTCCGAGCGGGCAAACGCGCACGGCGCTTTCCAGCGCCTTCGGTTATTATCGTTTTGCCGATATTCCGGCGGGCGAACTTTACATTTTCAGCGTCGCCGCCAAGCGATTTACATTTGCCCAGCCTTCGCAGGCGCGACAAATTTCAGACGACACGCAGGACATCGATTTCATTGCCGACGCGAGCAATTTTTCCGAGCCGCAGTAATTCGCGCCTCTTTTACCAAATTCAATAAATCAATATTTAAGAGCGATTCGGCAATCGCTCTTTCTTTTTCTCACATCTGCTTAAAAGACCGTATCTAAAAATGTATCGGCAATGTGTTATGATCGGGTGATACGGAATAAATGCGCGATGCCGCTTATTCCTTCAAAACACGCCAAACGCTACTGTGTAAATTTCAGCTACTGTGTAAATTTCATTAAAACAAGCCACTTATGAAGAAGCAGTTTTTCTTTTCCGCGTTTTATTTTTTCGTTTTTCTTTCTGCTGTGACCGTCGCGCGGGCGACCGTTTACGAAGTCAAGCCGAACACGCCGCTGGACACGATTGCCGAAGTGCCCTGGGCGAGTTTGCAGCCGGGCGATACGGTTTTGATTCACTGGCGCGCGACCGCCTACAAGGAAAAATGGGTGATTTGCCGGCAAGGAACCGCCGAACAGCCGATCACCGTGCGCGGCGTGCCGAATCAAAACGGCGACTTGCCCGTCATTGACGGCAACGGCGCGGTCACGCCGCTTAATTTAAACTTTCCGAGCGAGCAGCGCGGCGTCATCAAAATCGGCAGCGCCAACATTCCCGCCGACACGATGCCGAAATTTATCGTCATCGAAAATCTGGAAATCCGCAGCGCGCATCCCGATTATCAATTCACCGACGACGGCGGAAACCTTCAGACATATTCCAGCGCGGCTTCTTCGATTTACGTCGAAAAAGGCGAAAACATCACCGTTCGCAACTGTAAAATGCACGACAGCGCCAACGGATTTTTTGTCGCCTCAAGCGACGCGACGGTTTCGCGAAATATTCTGGTCGAAGGCAATTACATCTTCGGCAACGGCATCGTCGGCAGCGCGTTTCAGCACAATAATTACACGGCGGCAATCGGCATCACGTTTCAATACAACCGCTTCGGCGCGATGCGCGCGGGCGCCGGCGGCAACGCTCTGAAAGACCGCTCCGCCGGAACCGTCGTTCGATACAACTGGATTGAACACGGAAATCGGCAGCTTGATCTGGTCGAAGGCGACGACTCGGTTCAGATTCGCAACGCGCCCGAATACCGCAAAACTTTCGTTTACGGCAACGTTCTGGTCGAGCCGGACGGCGCGGGCAATTCGCAAATCACGCATTACGGCGGCGACAACGGAAACGCGGCGCTTTACCGCAAAGGCACGCTTTATTTTTACAACAACACAATCGTTTCGACCCGAACCGGAAACACGACGCTTTTTCGTCTTTCGACCAACGAAGAAACCTGCGACGCCCGAAATAATATTTTCTATGTGACGGCGGGCGGCGCAAATCTGGCTTTGCTCGACGACACGGGCGTTCTTTCCATTTCGCATAATTGGTTTAAGCCGAACTGGCGCGTTTCGCACGGCGCGGCGACCGGAACGCTGAATAACGACGGAACTTCGGTGCAAGGCACGGCGCCCGGCTTCGTCAATGAAGCCGGACAGGATTTTCGTCTGGTTTCGATTTCGGCGGCGGTCAATGCCGGAACGGTTTTGAATACGGACGTTTTGCCGCAGCACAACGCCGTTCGTCAATACGTCAAACACCAGGCGGGCGAAGCGCGCCCGGTAAACGGTCAATTCGACATCGGCGCGTATGAATTCGGCACTGCGCCCGTGCAGATAACCACCGGCAGTTTGCCGAATGCCCGTCGCGGTAAATTTTACAATCAGACTTTGCAGGCGGCGGGCGGTTCGGGAAGCTTTGTCTGGACGATTTCGGCGGGCAGTTTGCCGCCCGGAATGTGGCTCGATTCGGCGACCGGAAAAATTTACGGGAAAGCGGCGCTGAAAGGCGTCTGGAATTTTACGATTAGCGTTCAGGACAGCCAGAATCAATCGGCGACGGCGATCCGGAATTTTACGATTAACGTGCGATTGTATTCCGGTTTTTAATTACCGTATTAGACTTTATAATTATAAAGACGGTCAGATACATAAACGGAACGCTTGACAGGACAACTTCGGAAAGTCAGCCGCCTTGCCGGTCTGACAAGAGGCTTGGATAAGATAATAGAATAACGACGTTTTTATGGAAGAACAGGTTTCAGAAAGCGGTTCTCTTTCACAGGATGAACTCAACAGATTATGGCAGCACGCGCTTCACGAGGAACGGCTTTTCCACGACCGTTTGAATTATTTTTCCGTCGTTGAAATAGGCTTGCTTTCAGCGTTCGCCATTCTCTACAACAAAGACCGTCCTCTCGGCTTATTGGTTGTGCTGACAAGCGCGGCATTAGTATTTACCGTCTTCTGGTTCTTACTTCAATATAAACACTGGCGCTATTGTGTATTTATATATTCGAGACTGCCTGAATTTATCCCCGAATACAGGAAGACGGTAGATACTTACTTCGGTCAAAGCGCGGGCGAAAAACGGACGACGGCTTTCTCTTTCTCAAAACCTTTGTCACTGGCGGCTCCCGTCCTTTTTGCTCTGACGTGGATAGCGTTTTTGATTTGGATTATCTTGAATCCATTTGCCGAAACCCGGTAGATATTGTTTTTAGTCGCCGTATAAAGTTCTGCTTTGCGCGATTAAGCAGTAAAAACAAGCGTCGAAAAATTTTGCTATTCAAACTGCTTTCTGAAATCTTCAAATTCCTGTCGAAACAGATTAAATTCGCTGCGCAGATTTTCCAGCTCGCGTTCGAGATTTTCTATTTTTTCATTTCCCGCCGAACTCGTGGAATGAGATTTTTCGGGCGGCGAATAATTAACGACTTCGCCCGATAAGAGATGCGCGAAGCGCGCTTCTCTTTGTCCGGACTGCTGCGGCAGTTTGACGATGAGCGGCTCGTCGCGACGCATCAGCGCGTCGAGCGTTTCGTTGACGTCGCCGAGACCGCGAAATTCGTAAAGCCTGCCGGTGCGCTCGCGCAATTCGCCTAAAGTCTGCGCGCCTCTCAGCAGAAGAACGCAGAGAACGGCGGTTTCCGACGGCTCAAGCTCGTAAACGTCCGGCAGCATATGTTTATATTTCGGCACGCGGCTCGTGCTGCCGTAAAAAACATAGACGATATTTCGCTCGCGCAAACTGTCGAGCGCGCGCTGGACGGTTTCTTCGTCGTAGGAAACGACCGGCTCGCGGTTGGTTTTCTGGTTGCAGGCGGCGACCAGCGCGTTGAGCGTCAAAGGGTAATATTCGGGCGTCGTCAGCTGTTTTTCGACCAGCGCGCCGACGACGCGGGCTTCCGTTTCGGTTAATTTTTCAGACATATCCGGTTTAACAGCATAAATCAAAAATCCGAGAAGTGAAAACGCGGCAGGCTTGGCTTAGGATTTCAAATCCGGATTTGAAATAACAAAATCGCCGGCTCCGATTTGCCGCCGCATTTCTCACTTGTTTATTTATTAATTTACAATCGAAGCGTGAAAATACTTGTGGCGCGCACGGCGAATGAAATCGAAGCGGCTTTTACCAAACTCTCGGCGGCGGCGGCAATCGGCTGCGATACGGAAACGTCTTCCTTGAGCGCGCGTTACGGAAAGCTGTTTTCCGTACAGTTTTCCGACGGCGATTTTAATGTTTTAGTGCCGATTTCCGAAGGCGTCGCGCTGGGAAAGCTCGCGCTAGTTTTAGAAAACCCTTCGATCACGAAAATCTTTCATAACGCGAAATTCGATTTGGAATTTCTGCGCGAGAACGGCTACCAGGCGCAGAACGTTTTCGATACGATGATTGCCGAAAAGATTCTGACCAAGGGCGCGAATCAATCGGCTTCGCTGGCGGAAACGCTTTATCGCTATTTCGCCGTCGATTTGGAAAAATCGTACCGCAACGCGTTTACCAAAAACTGGAACGGCGTCTGGACGGACGACCTCGTTCATTACGCGCTCTCGGACGTGGTTTATCTGCCCGAATTAAAAAAAGAGCAGGAGCTTTGGCTCGGGCGTCTGGGCTTGAAGGAAGATTTTGCCGGACAGATGAGAAAAATTATTTAGTCCGTCGCCGATAAAATTATTTAGTCCGTTGCTGATAAAGGAAGATAAATGGATTTTAAGGAAATAAGCCGTTATACCGAATATGGAAGAATATGCGTTGACATCCGCTTAGCGGAAAGGTATTCCGGATTTGTCAGACAAATTATTTTTTACAGAGGAAATAGAGTGTGTATCGAATTCATCGGTTTTGGTATTACCGATGAGCAGGGCTACGAATTCTGTCATACTTTCAGCTCTCTCGAAAAAGCGATAAATGTGATCGAGGCTTTTCCGGAAAAGCCCGTATCGGCTTGGATAAATCATACTAAAACAGGCGAATATCCCGATAAACCGGACAAAATGGACGTAAAGAAAGGCGACGAAATTCTTCGTCAGGACATTTCTCTGGGAAAAGTTCTTCTGCCTAAAGGGAATTTATTTAAACCTAAGTTAGCTTTCAGGTTTAAATAAATTCCCATCTACCAGCGATGATACGCCGGATGACCTTCTTTGACGACGACGAACAAGCCTTTGCAGGTCGCGCAGACTTTATCGCCTGCAATTAATTCGGCTTCCACGGTCGCGCGGTCGGCGCTTGATTCGACGACGCGCGCCGTTAATCTTATCGTCGCGTCGAAAGGCGTCGGGCGCAGCAGTTTAACCGAATAATTTGCCGTCACGGTGCAGTCCGGCTCGGATTTTCCGTTCTTTTTCATCAAGTGATAAGCCGCCGTCCAATTGGAATGACAATCGAGCAAGCTGCCCGCGATGCCGCCCGAAAGCATTCCGGGAAACGCCTGATGATGCGGCTCGGCGTGCCATTCGCAGACGATTTCTTCGCCGACGCCGGGAAAGCTGCGGATGCGCAAGCCTTTCTCGTTGGCGACGCCGCAGCCGAAACAGATGCCGTTCGGCGCAAAGGTTTCTTGCAGGGATTTTTCTTCGTTCATAGTTTTATAATAACTTAATTTTCTTTTGCCAAAAAACCGGTAAATTTCACTTATCGAGAAAAACAAAAATGTTTAAAGATTAATTATTTGCCAGCGATAAGTTCGTGTTATACTTAAAGAGTCGGCTGACCGGCAAAGATTCAGTGACGCTTAAAAAAAGGTAATTTCACCGGCAGACGGAATCAACCACAAAATCCAGCCTTTGCGTTTAACAATGTTTTTTCTTTGCGGCAACTCATCTCCGAGCGAACGCATCAAAAATAGCTTTGAAGTGATGAAAAGATTTAATCAAAATTCAATACCGGCGAGCGACCAGAGCGGCGAATCGAACATTCGACCGTCATTGTTGAATAAACCTGCGCAGCGGCATTATACGCGCGCGGGCACGGCTATTTTTGCTATCATTATTTTACATTTCGTTTCGCAGTTTATCTTTTTCCAGGGCGAAAAAATCGCGCCGGAAATTGAAGCAATCAAACGCCAAAGCGTTGAAATCCAGCCCCAACAGCCCCAAAACGAACAAATCGCCCAAATCGAAATAGAATCCGCCGCCAAAAAGCCGGAAGCCATAACCGGCAGACGGAAAGCGATTCCGGCGGCGGTTACTCAGCCTAAGCCCGCCGCCGCCATCGCGCCGGCGCGTGCTGTCACAAAGAAAAAAGAGCCGCGCGGCGAATCCAGAGCGGAACGCCTGCGTCGCGCCGAAAGGCTTTTAACGGGAGTTTAGATTTCCATAAATTTTATTCAAGCGGGAAAGGAAATTGTAAAAATAATGAATTATCCGATTTTTACAATCAGGGCGTGTCAAAATTTTATTAAAATCACGGCAGCCTGTTTTTTAATTTTGGCGGCGGGCGTTAATTTATTTGCGCAATACAAAGGCGCGCCGGTTAAAAAAGACCGGCTTATTCAGACGCTTCGTTCGAGACAGCTGCAAACGCGCGACATTGTCACCATTATCAATCGCAACGGAGTCGATTTCGAATTGACGCCGGCAGTCAGAAAAAGCCTGATTGCCGCCGGCGCGCGCCCCGAAGTAATCAAAGCCGTGTCGAGCAATCCGCGCGTGGCGTCGAAAAGCGACAATGTCACCGTCGCCAAAGCCGGAAAAAATAACCGGGCGCGCCGAAAAAATCCCGCTCCGGCGGCGAATTACGATGATTTACTCGAGCAGGCGATTTATTCCTATAAAGATGAGAAAAATCCGAAAGCCGCCGTGCGCATTCTGGAAAATGCCGCCAGAATAAATCCGGCGAGACCGGCGGCGTATCAGATGCTCGGTTTTATTTATCTCTATGAACTGAACAATCTCACTCAGGCGGAAAAATCTATGCGCGAAGCCTTCGTCAACGGCGGCAGCGCGGTTTTCCGCGTCTTTCACGACGATAACGGAAAATTTACCGGACGCTGCACCGGTTCGCTCTATATTTCACAGGACAGCTTGCGATTCGAATCGGATGAGAACGTACACACCTTTGAAACTTCGATGGTGAACGTCGATAAAATCAAATTAGACACCGAAACCACGCGCGTCTGGAAAAAACGCAGCATCTTTAAAATCTTTCTCAAAATCGGCAAGGAAGAAGCCAAATTCAGATTCGCGCCGCTGACCGGCGTCCAGGAAGAATCGAAAATGGTCGAACGCTTTATCGCCGCCTCAAACTCAAATAAAAATTCGACCGTTTCAAGCTTGTTATCATCCGATTAAAAAATTAGAAGTCAAAAAGACGGAAGACAGCAGATAAATTTCTGCTGTCTTCCGTCTTTTTGACTTTTTGATTTATAACTTGTTTTTTATATAAAAGTTAGCGTAAATTTATCTCGCTTCCAGTCTTTCCAGATATTAATTCGGAGAAAATTTATGCTTGCGGCTTTGGCAATCGTCTTTTTAATCTGGCTCGTCGTCGGTTATTTCGCTTACGGGCGCTGGCTTGCGAAACAATTCCGGCTCGACGACGCGCGCGAAACTCCGGCAAACAAAATCAACGATGGCGAAGATTTTGTGCCGACCAAATCCTTCTATCTTTTCGGACAGCATTTTTCGGCAATCGCGGCGGCTGGTCCGATTGCCGGTCCGATTATCGCCTGCCAGGCGTTCGGCTGGCTGCCGTGTCTTTTGTGGATTGCGCTCGGCGTGGTTTTAATCGGCGCGGTACACGATTTTTCCAGCCTGACTTCCTCGATCCGGCACGGCGCGACGTCGATTGCCGAAATCACGCGCGAAAAATTGGGAAACGGCGCGGGTCGCGCGATGATGGCGTTTATCTGGATTGCGTTGGTTTACGTTATCGTCGCTTTTACGGACATTACCGCCGGAACTTTTGTGGCAGGCGACGAGGCTTTGCAAGCGGCTTCGGGCTTTAACCCGGGCGGCGCGGTCGCTTTCGCGAGCGTCGCTTATCTGGGTTTGTCACTCGTTTTAGGCTTGGTCGAAAGATATTTAAAGCTGCCGCTCTGGCTTTCGACCGTTATTTTCGTTCCCGCCACTTTCGCGCTTTCGTATATCGGCACAAAATTCTCGACCGTTTTTTTATTTGACCATATAACCTGGGGCGTTTTGATTTTGGTTTACTGCATTATCGCATCTTTAGTTCCGGTTTGGGCGCTTTTGCAGCCGCGCGGTTATCTCGGCGGTTTTGTACTTTACACGGCGATTGCGGTCGGCATCGTCGGAATTTTCTTCGGCGGTTACGAGATTCAGCAGCCGCATTTCAAATCTTTCGACGTCGGCGGAATGAGCGGAATGCTGTTTCCGTTTCTGTTCGTGACGATTGCCTGCGGCGCTTGTTCCGGTTTTCACGGGCTGGTTTGTTCGGGCACGACGTCGAAACAGCTCGATAAGGAATCGCACGCCAAATCGGTCGGTTACGGCGCGATGCTGGCGGAAGGTTTCGTGGCTTTTATCGCGCTCGTGACGATTATGATTGTCGCCGCGGACGCGGCAAAAGGCGTCGCGCCGGGAAAAATTTACGGCGACGGCATCGGCAAATTTTTGACGCTTTTAATCGGAAAGGAAAATATGGCGTTTGCCGTCACCTTCGGCGCGATGGCTTTTTCGACTTTCGTTTTCGATACCTTAGACGTTTCTCTGCGATTGGGGCGTTATATCGTGCAGGAACTTTTCGGCTTAAAAGGCAGAATCGGCGCGATTATCGGCACGCTGGGAACGATTGTCGTGCCGCTGGTCTGCGTTTTGATTGCGCCGAAAGGAAGCTGGACTGATTTCTGGACGCTGTTCGGCGCGTCGAATCAGCTGCTCGCGGCTTTGACGCTGCTTTCGATTACGGCGTGGCTTTATCAGGCGCGCCAGCGAATCGCTTTCACGCTTTTGCCGATGCTTTTCGTATTGGCAATCACGCTCTGGGCTTTGACGAGTATGGTCGTCGGAAATTTCCGCGCGGCAAACGGCTTCGACATAAAATTCGTCAACGGCGTCGCCTCGCTGGCTTTGATTTCGCTGGCGATTTATCTGGTCGTGACCGCGATTCTAAAGCTGCGCGGCGACAAACTACAGCGCGAACTGGCGGTCGAGAATGCTTAAAATACATTGCCCGCGAAACAAGTGAAAAAATGTCTCTAGCTGACGAAAACATCGACGTAAAAGAAGTCATCAGTCCAGCCGAAGCGCGGTTTGAGATTTGGCGCAATCGCGCCGGATTTTTTCTTGCGCCGCTCGTTTTTCTAATCATATTTTTTGCGCCTTTGAATTTAAAGCCCGAAGCGCACCGTCTGGCGGCGGTGATTTCCGCCGTCATCGTGCTGTGGATTTGCGAATCGCTGCCGATGCCCGTCACGGCTTTAATCGGCGCTGCCGCTTGCGTTTTGCTCAAAGTCGCGCCCGCCAAAGAGGTTTTTGCGCCGTTCGCCGACCCGCTGATGTTTCTTTTTATCGGTTCTTTTATCCTGGCGCGGGCGATTTTTCTGCACGATTTGGACAAGCGTTTTGCTTACGGCGTGCTTTCGCTGAAATGGATCGACGCGCGACCTTCAAGAATTTTATTCGCCTTCGGCGCGGTTACGGCGTTTATTTCCGCGTGGATTTCCAATACGGCGACGACGGCGATGATGTTTGCCATCGGGATGTCGATCATCACGTTTTTATTTAAGCAGGAAAAGGAAACCGGCATCAAAATCAGTCGTAATTACGCGACGGCGCTGATGCTGATAACGTCTTTCGCGGCTTCGGTCGGCGGACTGGCGACGCCGATCGGAACGCCGCCGAACGTCATCGGACTCGGTTTTATCCGGCAAATAATCGGCGCGGAAATTTCCTTTTTCAAATGGATGATGATTGGCGTGCCGGTGGTCGTTATTCTTTATTTATTTCTTTATTTTTATCTCAATCGGCTCGCGCCCGCCGGCGTCAGGGAAATTGCCGGCAGCGCCGAAATGATTCAGCGTGAAAAGGCGAGTTTGGGCGCCTGGACGCGCGGGCAGAAATCGACCGTCACCGCTTTTTCAGTCGCCATTGCGCTCTGGATTTTTTCCGGTTTGATGGCGCTTTTTGTCGGCGAAACGAGCGAGCTTTACAAGGCGATAAACTCGCGGCTGCCGGAAGCGGTCGGCGCGATTGCCGGAGCGGTTTTATTGTTTCTTTTGCCCGGCAGCCGGAAAGGCGAAAAGGCGATTACGTGGAACGAAGCCGTCAAGATCGATTGGGGCGTGATTCTGCTTTACGGCGGCGGATTTGCGCTCGGCGTTTTGTCTTTTCAGACCGGACTTGCCGAAGCCATCGGCAGAAATCTGACCGCGCTGCTGCCTTTGAGCGGCGACTTCGGGCTTTTGATTGCTTCGGTGCTGGTCGCCGTCATTATCTCCGAAACGACTTCCAATACGGCTTCGGCAAATATGGTCGTCCCCGTCGTGATTGCGATTGCGCAGACGCAGGGCGCAGACCCTTTGATTCCCGCGCTCGGCGCGACTTTCGGTGCGAGTCTCGGCTTTATGCTTCCGGTCTCGACGCCGTGCAACGCGATTGTTTACGGTTCGGGCTATATTCCGCTGATGAAAATGGTGCGCTACGGAATTCTGCTCGATATTTTCGGCGCGATTGTGATTATTATTATGCTGAGCCTGCTGGCGCCGTTTTTGCGCTGAAATTTCACGCGGAATCCCGCGTTTATACTAACGCAAAGCGTAAAACGCAAAATTCAAAATTCAAAACTGAGCTTATTAATTTTGCGTTTTGCGTTTTGCATTTTGCGTTTTCGTCGTTCCTCCGGTTGATAATTATCGTTCAAATCGGCAATAATTACGCTTTTGCCTTTGTTATGCTGAATTACGATTAACCGACAAGCAAAGCGAAGGTTGGCAAATATCTCAATTTTAGATTAGACAAGATAGGTGATTTTTTAATGGAATCTACAATTCTTTATATGATCCCGGCATTAGGGATTTTTGGATTAGTTATTATGGCATTTAAATCTTCATGGGTCAGCAAGCAAGCTGCCGGTGAAGAAAATATGGTTGAGCTTTCGACTTATATTGCTAAAGGCGCCATGGCGTTTTTAAAAGCAGAGTGGATAATTTTAGCTTATTTTGCAGCCATTGCAGCATTTCTTCTCGGGTGGTCTGGAACCTTAGTTGAAACTTCTTCTCCCGTGATCGCAGTTTCATTTATTATCGGTGCGGTATTCAGCGCGACTGCCGGATACTTCGGGATGAATATTGCAACCAAAGCCAATGTCAGAACCACACAAGCAGCCAGAACGAGTCTGAAAGACGCGCTGAGAGTAGCCTTTACCGGCGGAACGGTAATGGGTCTCGGAGTTGCCGGGCTGGCGGTCTTAGGTCTCAGCACCTTATTTATAATCTTCTATCAAATCTATGTTGTCAGCGCCGGCGGTCCGGTCAACGGTGTCGCGGCAGTAAACGGCATTCCCATGGAAAAAGCAATCGAGGTTCTTGCCGGATTTTCTCTGGGCGCCGAATCAATCGCTCTTTTCGCCAGAGTCGGCGGCGGTATTTATACCAAAGCGGCTGACGTCGGAGCTGACCTGGTCGGTAAGGTCGAAGCGGGAATTCCCGAAGACGACGTGAGAAACCCGGCGACTATTGCCGATAACGTAGGAGATAACGTCGGCGACGTTGCCGGAATGGGAGCGGATCTTTTCGGCTCTTACGTGGCGACAATCCTGGCGACGATGGTTCTGGGACGTGAGATTGTCGTCAGAGGCGACCAATTCGGCGGTCTTGCTCCGATTCTTCTTCCGATGGTTATCGCCGGACTCGGAATTATATTTTCAATTATCGGTTTTTCGCTCGTTAGAATTTCCGATGATAAAGGCAATGTTCAAAAAGCACTGAATCTCGGAAACTGGACTTCAATTATTATTACGACCATCGCCTGTTACTTTATCGTGATGTGGATGCTGCCTGAAAATATGACCCTCAGAGGTCGCAGCTTCACAAATACGGGAGTTTTTCTGGCGATTTTGGTCGGCTCAGTTGTTGGCGCTCTGATGAGTATCGTGACGGAATACTACACATCTATGGGGAAACGTCCGGTTAACTCAATCGTTCGACAATCCGAAACGGGCGCCGCCACTAATATTATCGGCGGTCTTTCCGTCGGAATGGAGTCGACCTTAGTGCCGACACTGGTTCTGGCAGCCGGCATTTATTTATCTCACTACTTTGCGGGATTATACGGCGTGGCTATTGCGGCGGCAGGGATGATGGCAACGACGGCTATGCAGCTGGCAATCGATGCTTTCGGACCGATTGCCGATAACGCCGGCGGTATCGCCGAGATGAGCGGTCTTCCGAAAGAAGTCAGAGCGAGAACGGATATTTTAGATGCTGTCGGCAATACGACTGCCGCCACGGGTAAAGGGTTTGCAATCGCTTCGGCTGCGCTTACGGCTCTGGCATTATTTGCAGCCTATGTCGGTCTTGCCGGTATCAGCTCGATTGATATTTATAAAGCGGATGTTCTGGCAGGATTGTTCGTCGGCGGAATGATTCCTTTTATCTTTTCTTCTCTTGCTATCGCCGCCGTCGGTCGGGCGGCAATGGCGATGGTCAAAGAAGTCAGACGCCAGTTTGCGGAAATTCCGGGAATTATGGAGTATAAAGCGAGACCGGAATATGAGAAATGCGTCGCTATCTCCACTAAAGCGTCGCTGCGAGAGATGATGCTTCCCGGCGCAATTGCTTTAATTACTCCGGTCGCCGTCGGATTCACTTTCGGACCGGAAGTGCTTGGAGGTTTATTAGCGGGTGTTACGGTTTCAGGCGTGCTGATGGGGATGTTCCAGAACAATGCCGGCGGAGCCTGGGATAATGCTAAAAAATCATTCGAAGCCGGCGTAATGATTAACGGGAAAATGGAGTACAAAGGAAGCGAAGCTCATAAAGCGAGCGTAACGGGCGATACCGTCGGCGATCCGTTCAAAGATACCTCCGGTCCTTCTATGAATATTCTTATCAAGCTGATGAGTATCGTCGCCTTGATTATCGCTCCGCATATCAATGCCAATTTAAATAAAGCTACACCTCACGCCGAGATAATTCCGAAAGTCAGCGTGGAAAGAACAATCGAAGTTCATACTGCCGATAAGAGACTGTAAAGGAAATTGCGCCGCTCTTCATTCAAGCAGGAATAAGCTTCGGGTTGAAAGTGAAAAATAACAATCGGTCGATGAAAGAAGCTCCGTGAACTGGAGCTTCTTTTATTTATTTTTTTCTTTAAGTTGATTCAACTCCGTTCGAATTTTTTTTAAAAAGCCTCGAGAATAATTTCATTACCGGGACGCAGAGTTTTTATTTCAAAAATATCTGCGACCTCTCGGCGCTTTTCTTTTTGCTTTTCTCAGGATCTGCGCTGTCTCTGTGGTAAATTTTTTCTATGCAAATTTTGAAGGTTCAATCGAAACAGCGCGAAGAAATGATTGAAATCACGCGGGAAGTCGAAAATTTTCTGCCCGGCGAAGGCGAAGGCGTCTGCGTGCTTTTCACGCAGCACACGACCTGCGGCTTGACGATAAACGAAAACGCCGACCCGGACGTGAAACACGATATGCTTTTGTTTCTGAAAAACACGATTCCGCAGTTTTACGAAGGTTTCCGTCATTTTGAACATAATTCCGACGCGCACATCAAGTCGTCGCTCGTCGGCTCAAGCGTGACCGTTCCGTTTGAAAACGGAAAACTTCTGCTCGGTCGCTGGCAGGGCATTTACCTGTGCGAATTTGACGGCGCGCGGGAAAGAAAAGTCCTGGTGAAGATTATTTGAGAAACGAAAAATGGAAAACGGAAAATGGAAAATTTAAAACCCGCACTTTCCATTTTCCGTTAATTTCTCTTTCGCGGGAAAACCAGAATGGCGTCGCTCACGCTTCTTTCGCCTTCTTTGTCCGAAGGCTTGTTCACGACTTTTCCGTCCAGAAACATTGTCGTCGAGCCGCCGCCGTCCAGATTCATCGCATCCTGCGCGCCCAGTTCCAGTAGAAACGCGGCTAATTCGTTCAGATTCATCCCGACGCTGTAACCGGCTTGACGCCCGTCAACCGCGACCATCAAAAATTTTCCGTCTTTCAATTTCGCCACCGCCGTGCGCGGGTGGCGCGTTTCGACAAAGGCTTTCGAAGATTTTTCCTGCTGCCAGGTGATTTCTATTTTTCCGTTTTTGATTAATTGCGGAACGCCGCCGACAATGTCTTCCGCTAAAGGAAAGGCTTTTGAGGTTTCCTTGGAAATATCCGTCGTGAAACGCTCGACTTTGCGTCCGATGCGGGCGATTTTCAGAAGCGCTTCACGCTTTTTACCGTTTGCCGAAATTATAAAACCGCGCTGCGGAATGACGTTGTTGCCAGCGCCGTCCGAAATCGCCTTTATCCGGTTGTTTTCGACAATTATCTCGACGCCGTTTTTATCCGTCAGCGTCGTTCGATGAAATTCGGGCGTGTATTCGATGATTTCATTTTCTTTGCGCTCGCGATTGATGCCGGAGGGATAAAACTCCTCCTTTCCGATTCGAATCATGTCCTGTAAACCGAAATGCTCGAAAAAAACGTCGGTCCGGCTCGCATTATTTGCAATAAAAAGCGCGATTCTATTGGCGTAAGTATCGCTTATCCGCGTCCTGTTTATCATCAAAACGCCTGTCGCGTCGCCCGCGAAAATGCTTCTATCGAGACGAAAAAATCCGCCGTTTATCGCCGCCAGAGCGTCGTGTCGCGCCGCTATCGAGGAAGTTTTCTCCAAGCCGATTGCCGCGTCCATCGCGTGCGCGACGTCGAGCCGGACTTTGGTCAAATCGAGTTTTAGTAAATTGATGCGAAACGGTTCTTCCTTTGTGCCCCGCGTCATTTCGGCGTATTCGACGCCGTCCCGAATAATCTTAAATTCCTGTGCGGAAACGGAAACGGAAACGAAAAGAAAAATCGCCCACAGATGAACGCGGATAAACGCGGATAGTTTCTTCATAAATTTCAAGCGGCGCCGAATAAGCGGAGCTTTACAAAAAATATAAAGTCTTTCCGCCGAAAAACGAAGCGAATCCGCGAATCAATCCGCGCCGCTTAATCCCGATGGCGGCGGTTTCTTAAAATTTCGAGTTTGATTTCCGGCAGATTGCTCGTGATTCCGCCGAAAATTATTTTCGGACCCGATTCATAATCGGGTTGATAAATTTTCGGCGGCGCTTTCTCATTCAACGCTTCGAACAATCGAAACCCCAGAATGCCGCTGAAAATAGTGATCATCATCGCTAGCGCCGCCGAAGCCGCCCGCGAAGCTTTTCTTTTCAGCGCCTGCCAGCCGACCGGGCAATTCTGCGTGATAACGCTGCCGTCGGCGCGGCGAAAAATCCGCAGGCAAACGCGACCTTCCGAATTTATCAGGAAATTTTCGGCTTCTTCGCGCGTCATCTCCGAAAGGTTGTAGACGTTCAGTTTGCAGGCGGAACAAAATCTCCGGCGCTCATCGCCGAACATTTCGTCCCAGTTTGCCGCACACGGCGCGGCGATTTTGATTTTGTCTAATGGATTTGTAAATTTCTGCATCGCGACCTCCGCCTGATTAGACAACCGGAAACGAATTTTGTTCCGCCCCGAACGGAAATAAATTTCGGCGGCGCTGGTACTTTTTACTTTTAAAATCCGCTATAGCAATTGAGGAGCAAAAGGCTCCGGCAATTATTTATTTATTCAAAGGAGCAATTTTTCAAATGATAAATCATATTTCCATCGGAGTTCACAATCCGGAAAAGGTCGCCCGGGTTTTAGCCGAATTGTGGGACGGAACGGTTATTCCTTTCCCGCCGTGCCCGAATTCGTTTATCGCGCTCGCCAATGACGGCAAAGGCACGGGCGTCGAAATCACGCCGGCGAACACCGTTCTGGTGCCGGGCGAAGGCTTGCCGCCGGAAGAAAATTTCGATTCGGCGACGCCGACCGAACAATACGAAGCGAAATTTGTCGCCGACGATTACGCGCCGCGCTACGTCGCCACGCATCTGAACGTCAACACGCATTTGAGCGAAGCCGAGGTGAAAGCCATCGGCGAGCGCGAAGGCTGGCGCGTGCTGACCTGCAATCGCGGCGAAGGCTTGTTTCAATTAATCGAGCTGTGGATCGAAGACCGCTTTATGCTGGAAGTGATGACGCCCGAGCAGACGGCGCGCTACGTGGAAATTTTCAGCCCCGAATCCATCGCCGCGCTGCAGGCGCAGTTTTTACCGACGGTGCCGGAAACGACCGCCGATTTGAGTCTGGTCGGTTAATGTAAAAAAAATCGGTTAATGTAAAAATAAAAATGAATAAAAAATGCCGGACGTTTCGCCGTATAAAAACGTCCGGCATTTTGACTCGCAAAAATGTCTTTTGTTTCCGAAGAACGAAAAAAAAATCCGCCGCTGGCGGAATTATTCCGCAAAATTTTGCCAATTGCCGCGCCAGTCGTAACTTTCCAGCGCGGAAAATCGTTTTTTATAATCGTAAAAAGAATTTCCCTCGTAAGCGTAACCCGAATAATAAAACTTTTTCCCGTTTTCCAGCGCCCATCGGATTTCCAGAAGCATCGTTAAAATGCCGAGACTGCGCTTTTCCGCCGACGGCTCGAACATCGCGTAAATGCCCGAAATCGATTCTTTTCCGACGTCGAAAAAGCTCGCGGCAAGCAGATTTCCCTGCTCGTAAACGCAAGCTTCGAGCGCTTCGCACGGCACGGCGGCAGGCTCGCCGGAAAGAAAATCGTAAATCGAATCGGGCACGCCCGACTTAAAACGCCGCTTGTGACGCTCGAACAGTTTTTCTTTTTCCGCTTCGATTCGCACGGGACGAATTACCGTCTCCAAATCTCTGTTTTTATTGAAGACGCGGCGCTGGCTTTTGGAAAATTTAAAATCGGCGAGACGAATCCGCAGCGGCACGACGCGCCTGATTTCATATTCGTAAAAGCCGAGATTGTAGCGAAAAAAATGCGCTCCGAAATGCCGCCAGCCTTCGCGCCAGAGCGCGTCCATCTGCGCGGGCGCGGCTTGAAAGGAAAAAAATTCCTCGTTAATAAAAGAAAGCTGTTCGGTCATCGCGGCTGAAGATATTTTAACTCAATAAGATAATTTATCAGCGAAGATACGGAGATTTCGTCCAGAAGCATTAAAAACAAAAATAGCGAATAGCCGACCGAAAGCTTCGTCGACCATTCGCTATTCGCTTTTAGTTATTGGCTAGCTCACCACTGCTTCCGAGGTTTCTTCGGCGGTCACTTCCTCGTAGCTCACTGCCGGATTTTCGACCTGGTATTCGTTGACGGCATACTGCGCCTGGCGGGCTTCTTCGGCGCGTTTCTCAGCCGATTCTTTCGCTTTGAGCATCGTGCAGTTGCCCTCGAAAATCGCGCCGTCTTCAATCATCAGACGCGGCGTTTGAATATTGCCGATAACGCGCGCCGTGCGTCCGAGCTCGACTTTTTCCGATGCCACGATGTCGCCGTTGACCGTGCCGCCAATCGTCGCCGACGAGACGATGATATCGGCATCGACCTGCCCGCCGGAGCCGACAATCAAGGTTCCGTTATCGGAAATCACGCGTCCCGTCAGATGACCGTCCACGCGCAGCATCGCCTGAAAATTCGTTTCGCCCGTCAGATTCGTGCCCGCGCCGACAAAGCCGCTCAGGCGTCCTTCTTTAATGTCGCGCGCAATCGACTCGCTCTCGGTCATCGCCGCGCCGCGCTGTTGTGGTTGGACGGTTTCCTGCTGGTAACCGTAAACGTTTCCCGAAGTTGTGTGCTGCTGCTGCTGCTGCTGCTGATATTGCGGTGTTTCATTCGATTGTTCCGTTTTGGAACTTCGCCCCATTCTAATCATAATAAAAACCTCTTTCGACCCGGCGAATGATAATTGGAAATCGCCTGCGGCTCCAAAGCAAACGCGAGTCTTTTTAATTGTTGATTTTAGTTTTTTAAGGAAATCTAGACTTCCAGTTGGTTTTTTTATAATAGATGCTTTGCGACGGCGTGTCTAGGTTTTTAGCGGAATTTGTAGTAAAGTGGCAAATTTCGTATTGTAAATATTGTCCGCCGCCGGTTGCCGGTCAGGTGTAATATTTGATTCAGAAAGCTTTCCGGCAACGGACGCTTAACAACTGACAACTAACCAACGAATAAGGAGCTTTATAAAAGTTGTTTGTAGAAAGCAAGACCAAAACAAAATTACTCAAAAAAATGGGCAGAGCGCTCGCCGATTTTTCGATGATTGAAGAGGGCGACAAAGTGATGGTCTGCCTGTCGGGCGGCAAGGACAGCTACACGATGCTGGAACTGCTGCTCGACGTGCAGCGACGCGCGCCGGTGAAATTTGAAATCTTCGCCGTCAATCTCGACCAGAAACAGCCGGATTTTCCCGAAGAAGTTTTGCCGAATTATCTGCAAAGCATCGACGTCAATTACCGCATCGTCGAAGAAGACACGTATTCCATCGTCAAAGCGCACATTCCCGAAGGCAAAACTTTCTGCTCGCTTTGTTCCCGCTTGCGGCGCGGCATTTTGTATTCGACGGCTTTGCAAGAAGGCTGCACGAAAATCGCGCTCGGTCATCACGCCGACGACATCATCGCCACGTTTCTGCTGAATCTGTTCTACGTCGGGCAACTGAAAGCGATGCCGCCGATTTTGCGCTCCGACGCCGGAACGAACACCGTCATTCGCCCGCTCGCCTATTGCCAGGAAGCGGAAATCGCCAAATTCGCCGAAGAAAAACAATTTCCGATTATCCCGTGTAACCTGTGCGGCTCGCAGCCGAACCTGAAACGCGCCCGCGTCAAACGCTTAATCAACGAGCTGGAAAAAGAAATTCCCTTTATCCGCTCGTCGATTATGACGGCGCTCTCGAACGTGACCGGCTCGCATTTATTGGACACGGCGCTTTACGATTTCAAAAACTTCGAGCCGATTATCAAACAAATCCCGCGCGGTCACGGCTCGGTCGAAAAAGAGCTCGACGAAATTTTCGACCACTCGGAAGCTAATCTGGCGCTGAGCAAAAGCAGTCTGCCGATTGTCGAATCGCTGATCGGTTAGGATTTTTTATAATTTGAGAAATGATTAAGGGCGACCTGCTCCGGCAGAGTCGCCCTTTTTGTTTTAATAGAGGGCGTCAAGCGTCATTCGATTTTCATCATTGCGGAATCGCGCCGCCGTCGAGCAAAAACAGGTAGTGTCCTAATAGTGTGGCGCTGAAAATTAAATATTTTCCACAACTCGAAAAACGTCAGTCGAAAAGCCTCTCAAAAGTGGAAAATGTCGGAGAGTTTTGGGAAGTTATTAGAACGCGAAGTTGCGGCATAAATCCGAAATAGGGACAATTAGCTGCTTAATGTCAAAATTACAGTTCTTTAATTTTTGTCTCAAAAAGGGTCGTTTCTGAGATTGGAAACGTCATGGTCTTTCTTGATTACTTTCACCGGCGACATTTTGTGCCGGCGGATCGCGACGAAAAGTCCACAATCGCAAACCGCTTTGCGGCTCTATCATATCTACTACGTTTTTGAAACCGAGATGCTCGTAGTAGGCTACATTATCCGGTTGAGCAGTCTCCAGATAACAGGGCAAACCGGAAGCGTCGGCACGCTTCATAATAGGTTCGAGTAAAGCCCGACCGAGTCCCCTGCCCCGTGCCTCCGGCGATACTCCGACGACCATTAAATACCAATGCGACGGCGGGACATCTTGTTTGTGATAAGGCTCGGTCGCCCCGAGAGCCGTAAAGAACCGACCGGCAGCGTCTTCACCTAAAACATTAGGCAAATCGTCTAGTCCGGCGGCTGTCGCGCGCTCCGGTGTGACTTCCCAGGTTTCGGGCGGAAGCCAGACTGCTGCGCCCAGCGGATAACCTTTCGTGGTCAGCACTTCCCCGAAAAGCATTCCGTACCGCAGCAGCGGCGCGAAATGAGCGGGTGAGCGAGCCGCCCTCTCCTCAGCGTTTGGAAACACGTATTTTTGCAGCGGGTCATCGTGAAAAGCCTGAGCCAATGATTTTGCAGCGGCGTCAAGATTTTCCTCGCTTAGTAAAACTATGTCTGAACTTTTCATATCTATGCAGATTCTTTGGGATTGTCAATTTGTCCTGAGTCATATCAACACACAGCAAAACTCGCCTCTTAATTATTTATTAGACCAGGCGAGTTTTGATAATACTTGGATTTTGGTTTGTCATCAATATACTTCATTTGCATACTCAAAAAGGGTCATTTTTGAGACAATTCTTAGTATAGCACCGCAAAATCAGGACACTGCCCAAAAACAAAAAATATTGACTTCGCGCCTTTTTTAATTTATATTTCCGCGCATCGCCTAAACCAAGCGTTTTTTGGAAATCGAATTTACCGTAAAATTGCCCGCGCGCGGCATTGCCTACAATAAAAGAGTTTTCTCTTTGCCTTTCTCGCGGCGAACTCAATTTTTTGAGCGGTAAATTTTCTAAAAACATTTCACCCGGATTTCCTTAAAACTTCGACCCGCAGCCACCACAGAAAACTCCAATAAATAAAAATATGCCTACTACCGTACCGGACACGCCAAAAACGCGGCGAACTTTGAAACCGTAACCATCATTCTGCCGGCTCTCAGCACAAATTATAATCCGAGCCAGTCTTTAATTTTACTTCCCGCTCTGCAAACCAGGCTGACCGCCGCCAAAAACGCTTTAACGGCGGTCGACGAGGCGGAAGCGGCAAAAAAGGTCGCCGTCAACGAGCGCGCCGCCGAGTTTAGAGACCTCGACAAGCTCGCCGTCAACATCAAGCGCGCGGCGGAAGTCGAGGTCAACGACGAAGCCTTTACCCGTGATTTACAATCAATCGTCCGCAAATTTTACGGCGCCCGCGCAGGCATTGCGCCCGTCGAAGACCCGGCAGCGCCCGCCATCGACGAATCGCAAAACAAACATTCCGTCTCGGCGCGCGGCTTCGACAATCTCGTCGCCTACTTCGCCGACCTCATCGCCCTGCTCCAAACCCAACCCGCCTACAACCCGAACGACGCGGAAATGAAAATCCCCGCCCTCGAAACAAAACTGGCAGCCCTCGCCGCCAAAAACAACGCCGCCAAAGCCGCCAACATCGCCCTCGGCAACGCCCACGACGCCCGCGACGAAATTCTCTACCACCCGGAAACGGGCATCATCAAACTCGTCAAACTAATCAAAACCCAACTCGCCCGCAAACCCGGCAAAGACAGCGCCGCCTATCAACAGATAAACGCGCTGGAGTTTAGGAGAGTTAGGTCGTAAAACTAAATGGCGGCTTTAAATGTAAGGATGAATAAAAACTGCTAAGCTCATTATTCATCCTTACATCTCTGGTTCTAACTGATTGGTTTTTCCTTGAATGAGAATAAGATTAAAAAATGGAAATTAGCTGAAAAGTGTTCTAAACTCTAGAAATATTCGCAGGCGGATTTTATTTCCTCAAGGCAAAACAAAATAAAATGTTTCAGGCAAAAGAATTTTTAGACATTAAAGAAGCCAGCATTTGGGCGACCGAGCATTTAGGCAAAACAGTTACGCCTTCAAATATCGCTTATCTTATAAACTACGGAAGAATCAGGAAAATCGGCAATAACGGAAATATTCTAATAGCGAAAGATGATTTGCTCGATTATTACAAAGCCTACAAAAACTCGCGCGAAAATGTTTGGAAAGACCGATTAGGCGAAGACTTAAATTGGGCGTTATCGTTTGAGCAATATACCGAATCGCAAACGACCAAGCACGTTCACCGCCTTCATCCATACAAAGGAAAATTTATTCCGCAGCTAGTTGAATATTTTCTCGACGGCAAAACTGACAGTTTCAAAACTAAATCTTTTTTCAAACCGGGCGACATTGTTCTCGACCCGTTTTGCGGAAGCGGAACGACGCTTGTACAGGCGAATGAATTAGGAATTCACGCTATCGGAATTGATATTTCAGCTTTCAATACGCTGATTTCCAATATCAAAGTCAAAAAAGTAAATCTCGTCGAACTCCAAACTCGCATCAGCGATATTTCAAATTGGCTGCGAAAATTTTCCGCCGAGCAGTCGAACGTCGAATTTGAGACTAAACTGACCGAGTACTTAAATAAATACAACAACAAATATTTCCCTTCGCCCGAATTCAAAATCCGCGCCCGCCGAAATGATTTTGATGATAAAAGCTATACGGAGCAACACGAAGCGGTCGTTTTGAAAAAGTATACAGAGGTGGTCGAGCTTTACGGCATTAAACTCAAACAGGACAAAGCCGAAAGATTTTTAGATAAATGGTTTATCGCGCCCGTGCGTGAAGAAATTGATTTTGTTTCCGGTCTCATAGCAAAAGTGGAAAGCAAAGAAATCCGCGATGTTTTGACGGTGATTTTAAGCCGCACGATTCGCAGTTGCCGCGCCACGACGCACGCCGATTTAGCGACTTTGGTCGAGCCGGTCACGACGACTTACTACTGCGCGAAACACGGCAAAATCTGTAAGCCTTTGTTCACCATCGTTTCGTGGTGGGAAAGATACGCGGCTGATACGGTCAAGCGTCTGGCGGATTTCGATAAATTGCGAACCGATACCGAGCAGATTTGCTTGAACGGCGATTCCACAAACATTGATATTACGGCGGAACTCGAAAAGCAAAACAAACCGCTTGCCGATTTAGCGAAACGGCAAAAGATTCGCGGCATTTTCTCCAGCCCGCCCTACGTCGGCTTGATTGATTATCACGAACAGCACGCCTACGCTTACGACCTTTTCGCCTTTGAACGCCGCGACGCGCAGGAAATCGGCGCGCTGCACAAAAAACAATCAAAACAAGCCCGTGCCGATTACGCCGAAGGCATCGCCAATGTTCTCCGCAACTCGCGCAAGTTTTTAGCCGAAGATTTAGACATTTTCCTCGTCGCCAACGACAAATACAATCTTTACCCGCAGATTGCCGAAGACGCTGATTTGCAAATCGTCAATCAATACAAACGCCCTGTTTTGAATCGCACCGAGAAAGACAAAGGCGCGTATTCAGAAATAATCTTTCATTTGAAAAGGAGGTAATTATGGATTTTGAAGAATATGAAGACCCAATCGAATATTTAGTAACGGAAGACAAAATTTCTTGTGATTATGGAAATTTGGATTATGACGTTGACGGCGAAACCGCGATTGTCTATGCAATTAGCGTTTATAGAACTGGACAAGGAATCGGAAGA
Source organism: Pyrinomonadaceae bacterium (assembly GCA_036388635.1). Lineage (GTDB taxonomy): Bacteria > Acidobacteriota > Blastocatellia > Pyrinomonadales > Pyrinomonadaceae > JALZHR01. The sequence continues at coordinate 2,646 of DASVRL010000342.1, read as the reverse complement.
AAACTTGTCGAATTATTTGAAGATACAGTTCTAAAAGAAAACGCCAAATCCGCTGTAGTTCCGGCAACGCCCAGCAAAGAAGCAATTTCGTTTTGGAAAAAGATGAAATACAAACCCTCGACAGATGATGATAAATATTGGGCGAGAAAAATAACTCAAAGTTGGAAGGAAAGCACTTGGGATACCCCGCAAGGCGTTGTTGTAATGGAAAAAGATTTAAAGAGCAAAAGTAATTTCAACAAAACAAATTAAGAATTTTTTTCAGGAAAGACTTTCACAAAAATTGAAATGCCGTTAACAACTGAACAAGCAGAAGAAATCGAAAAACTTATTAAAAGTAAAGTTGCAAGTAAGTTGAAAACCTTCAATAAAAAGGCATCATTTATGCCCTTTCTAGCTAAGATAATACAAGATAATGAAAAAGTTGCTTCTTATTCTTTCATACACTCTATGTCAACAATGTTAGGAATGTCTTTATACGAAAAAATTTCAAAGATAATAGCAACTGGAAACTGTGATGAATGTTTTACTAAATACGGAGTTGGTGGTGTTATTTCGGCAGAACAAAAGAGAGTTATTGGACAAATAATGCTAAGGCTTACTAATAATGGCGGCGGAAATATCAAATCCGAAATTAAAGAGGTCTTAAAAGCGTCTGCTGAAAATGGAGTTTATCAAAAGGCTAATGCAATTGCTGACTTTTATATGATTCGGGATGGAAAAGAATATTTTTTTGAGATTAAAACCGCACGACCAAACATTGATGTTTTTCGTAAAAGCAAAGAAAAATTACTAGAGTGGATTGCCCGCAAGAGAAAAAAAGTAAATGTTTATTTAGTGTTTCCTTACAATCCTTTATATCCAAAGCGTTATGAAAGTTTTGCCGAACAAGGAATAATGAATCCTCCTTTTGATTTTTTGATTGCTGAGGAGTACTGGGATTTTTTAGGAGGTGAAAACACATTCGTAGAATTGCTAGAAGTTTTTGAATCGGTTGGTAAAGACTTAAAGACACAAATGAGTAAAACATTTAAGCAAATTGCCCAAAAATATGAAGAGTTTGAAGAAGAACAACAATAAAATTCCCGAAATTCAATCTTAATTTCTAAATCAAAATCAAATGATAATATCGAGGGTGTTTTGCGAATAGCTTCGAGAAATAAGTTTCTCAAATACAGGTCCGACCCTACTGTGTTGTAATCGTTAATTGATATGAGCGAAGAAACTCAAAAGTTAATCGGCGAAGTTATCACGACGCTTATGGAAAATGTAATGAACAAAGTGTTGTATACAGACCCGTTTTTGTTTGATAAGTGGAAAGCCGAAAAGCCTTTGTATGCGGCTTTAGTGCCGAAGGAGATTTTTAAAGGCTCGCATTTTGAAAGAAGATTTGTGACGCCTTTCGGCGGTGTTTGGGAAAAGTTGGCGAAGGCTGTCGCCGTAAATCATCACGGATTCGCGACTAATTCGTATGCGATAACCGGCAATGTGCCGGAAGAAAGACTGAAAAGGATTTCAGAGATTTTAAATCGTCTGGAACACAATGAAAAAGGACAAAAGAGAGTCAAGCCGAATTGGGACGCAGAACTGGCTTACATTCTGGAAGGCGGCGGAAATCTTATTCCCGCAACGGTTGTTTGCGATTTGTATATAGAAAATTTGCAGGACGGACGAAGGTTTGCTTTCGAATTAAAATCGCCTTTGCCGAACAGCGACATTACAAAGGTCAGCAAAGAAAAAATGTTCAAGCTTTACGCGATGCAGCCGCCAGCCGTCACCGATTCATTTTTCGCTTTACCGTATAATCCTTACGGCAAACGGGAAAATTATGCCTGGAGTTTTCCCGAAAGATGGTTTCAGATGAAAACCGATAGAAATGTTTTAATCGGCGATGATTTTTGGGATTTAATAGGCGGCGAAGGAACTTATCAAATGTTTATCAGAGAAATTAATAAACTCGGAGTGGAATATCGCCATAGAATTTATCGTGAATTTCTAAATATCGAACCCCCTCCAGACGATTCGGAAATTAAATTATAGAAAAAGTGTTTACAATCAAGTTCCAAACACTTTAAGACAAAGAATACACTGATAACTGTAACAACCGCGGAAGCAACTACATAGACTGCACTCGTAACTGCGTAGATTGCGCAAGCAACTACGGAAATTTCGCCGCGATGCAATTAGTCTTTAGTTTTGTTTGATTTACGGGTTTTGGAGGCGAAAGAAAAGGCGGAGAGGTTGAGACCTTCCGCCTTTTGGGTTTTGGCTTGCGTTTAATAAATCTCGATTAAATTATCGCCTGTTGCCAGAATGTCGAGCGCGTCAGAAAGGATTGCGGAGAGGATTTCTTTTAATCTGGCGTTGGAGGTGTTGCCGCAGGTGAGCCAGATTATTTTTGGCGGCGCGCCGAAACGGTCGAGCAAATCTACAGAATCGCGGTCTTTGGTTATGACGACGGCATTTTCTTTCTTCGCGGCGAGAAAAATTTCGTCGTCTTCGGAATCGCGCAATCCCAATCGCGTACGGCAAAGGTTTTGACCGGGAAATTTTCATTTATCCACGATGCAATCGCGGGCGAAAGTTGGGCGTCAATCCAAATCGTCATGCAGCAACGGGCAGAATCGGGTGGTCTAATTTACGCGC
>DASVRL010000341.1:0-15325 GCA_036388635.1 Pyrinomonadaceae bacterium | reverse complement strand
CGACAGAACGACGCAGGGCAGAAACTACAATTACTTTGACCCGCAGGGCAACTCGCGCGCCGTCTATGTTATTGAAAGCATTGACGCGAACGGCTATAAACAAACGTCGCGCGAATTTTATCCGCAGGTTGTTTCGGATTTAACCGCGCGGTCGGGCGTCTCGTCGCAGGAACTACAAAAGCGTTCCGCCGACTCGAATCCGAGCCTGCAAAAAGACGATTTGAATTTGCCGAGCGATCTCAAAGCCGAAGCGCAGACAAATAGTTTCGTTCCCGGCGACGCGCAATCGACGCAGAAATGGGTGGCGTCGCAGCCGGGCGCGAAAATCGCCGTCAAACAGGACGGTTTATACCGCGTCACGCGCGCCGAGCTGCAAGCCGGCGGCTTTAACGTCAACGCGGCGAGCAATCTGTGGCAGCTTTACGCGGACGGCGTCGAGCAGGGCATCAATGTCGCCGCCAACGGCGATTACATCGAATTTTACGGGCGCGGCGTCGACTCTCTGGAAAGCGACGCGCGCATCTATTATCTGGTCGTCGGAACTGAGCCCGGCAGACGGATAGGCACAAGCTTTATTCGAGGCATTTCGGCGAAAGTCGTCGCGCCGAGCTTCGACCAAATCGCCTTTAAAAAAGAGCGGTTTACTTATCTGAGCAAAATTTTAAACGGCAGCGAAGAAAACTTTTTCGGCGCTTTAGTGACCAGCGGCAATCCGGCGAGCACGAGTGTAAATCTGCCGGACGTCGATGCCTCGACCCTGGAACCGGTGACTGTAACGGTTAGAATACAGGGTCATACGCTCGCGCCGCACCAGTACAGCGTTCGGCTCAATGAGACGGAAATCGGCACGATAAACGGTGTAAACCAAAGTTTGATGACGGGAAATTTCAGCGTTTCGCCCTCGCTGCTGGTCGAAGGAGCGAACATTATAAAACTTACGGCGCTGATAAATTCCGCCGCTTTTACCGAATCGGTGAAGATTACCTACCAGCGTCGTTATCAATCTGTTCAGGAACGCCTGTTGTTTTACACGCAAAATTACCGCGCGACCAAAGTACAGCGCTTTAATACGCCGGACATCCGCGTTTTCGATTTGAGCGACCCGAACAATCCGACGCTGGTCACGGATTTACAGATTTCGCAGCAGGGATTAACTTATCAGGTCGCTCTGCCGAGCGCCCGCAGCCGTGTTTTTTATGCCGTCGCGGGCGGCGGGCTTTTATCTCCGGCATCGATTACGCCGAATATCCCTTCGACGCTTTCGACCGTCGGACACAACGCGAATTTAATCATCATTTCTTACAAGGACTGGATGGCGCAAGCCGATAATTGGGCAAATTACCGCCGCTCGCAAGGGCTGAGCGTCGAGGTGGTGAATATCGAGGACGTTTTCGACGAATTCGATTTCGGGCAGCCGACCGCCGAATCGATTCGCCGTTTCCTGAGCTACGCCAAGGCTAACTGGCAGACGCCGCCCGGATACGTTCTTTTGCTCGGCGACGCCTCTTACGACGGGCGCAACTATTTTAATCAGGGCAACAATAATTTTATTCCGGCGCAGATGGTTGACACGACTTACTCGACAACCGGCAGCGACGACGGGCTTGCCGATTTTAACGACGACGGATTAGCCGAAATCGCCGTCGGCAGAATTCCCGCCCGCGACGCCGCGACCGTAACGACGCTTTTAGCCAAAACAACGGCGTTCGAGCAAGGCTTGGCGACGGCGCAGTCGAGAGGCGCGCTCTGCGCCAGCGATTTGCCGGAAGGCTTCGATTTCGCGGCTATGTGCGTGCGGGTTTTTCAGCCGCTGCCGCCGGTTATCCCGACGATGTTCGTCAATCGCGGCGACGCGGACGCTCGCAACGTGTTAATGAGTTCGATAAACAGCGGGAAATATATCGTTAATTATTCGGGTCACGGCACATTCGGAGCGTGGGCGGGAAATTTCTTCAGCCGCACCGACGTTCCGCTGATGACCAACACCAACACCAACCAGACCATCTTTACGCTGCTGACGTGTTTGAACGGCTATTATGTCGATGCCTTCGGCGACGGTCTCGCCGAAGTTCTGGTGAAAAAGCCCGAAGGCGGCGCGGTCGTCGCGTGGGCGTCGAGCGGAGAGACGACGCCCGACGTTCAGGAAATTATGGCGACACGCTTTTTCCAGCAGCTCCGAAACAACGCCGCGCTGACTCGCATCGGCGATTTGGCTAATGACGCGAAAACCGTAATCGGCGGCGGGCGCGACGTGCGCTTGTCGTGGGTTCTGCTCGGCGACCCGACGATGAAGGTCAAGCCGTAAGACAATGCGGGAGACAAGAAGAAGGGAGAAGGTTGAATTTACTCAACCTTCTCCCTTCTTCTTGTTTTCTACTCGCGGACTTATTTGGGTTGGATTCTCAATAAATAGCTGCACACGGCAATCGGGACGCCGGGCGCGACCGTAACTCTCTGTCCCATCGGAACTTCGTAATTGTTGACCATCGCCGGATTGCGTCCTTCGTTTATCAAAAAATATCCCTGTTCGTTGTAGATGAGCGTAACGTGGCGGCGGCTGATTTCCGGGTCGCCCGCGAGCGGGATGTCAACGGGTTTCGATTTCGAGCCGCGCCCGATGCTGATTTCGTTCTGATAAATCGGCACGACGTTTTGACGAACGCCGCCGCGCCAGATTTCCAGCTTGTAAAGCTCGGTCGTGCGCCCTTTGACCTGCGTCATTTCTTCCGAATCTCCGGCTTCAAAAGGCGGTGTCGGCTGTTGCTGCTGCTGCTGCGCTAACGGCGGCGGTTGATACGGCGATTGCGGCGTTTGTTGCTGCTGCGGCGGAATATGCGGCTGCACGTTCAGTTGCGCGACGGTCGGCGGAGGCGGATGATTCGGCACAGTTCCGGTTTGGCTGGGCGGCGTGAAATTCGGAATCGGCGTGACTTGATTCGTCGGTTTCGGCTGCGCGGGCGTCGGTTGCGGCGGCAGTTGCGGTTTCGGGCGCGACAGGATGCTCGTTTTGTTGCTCGAAGAATCGTCCCAACTGTGCTGGACGCGGACATCGCCTTTTTCCAGCGTTCCGTCCACGCGAAGCTCGACGGCGAAAGACTGCGTTTCCAGTTTTTTCTTGCCGGAAATTTCTTTCGCGCGTTCCGCCAGAATGTGATAGAGACCTTGTTCCAGACCGCGCCGCCGGACGCCCGTCCAGTCTTTATCGTCTTCCTCGCTGAGAAAAATAATATATTCGCTCGGAATCAGGACCGTGCCCTGCGGCAGAGGCGTCATTTCGCGCTGCATCACTTCTTCGACGGCGCGGGCGAGCCTGACAATAAATTCTTCGCCGGCGCTGCGCGGCTTGACCTGCGCGTCGCGCGCGGCTTCTTCCAGAACGGTCTCCGCCGTGTCGCCGTCAATCCAACGTCTTACTTTATCCAAAACACTCATAAAATTTTCGATTGCCGATTGGCGATTGGCGATTGGATATGGAAGATTGAAAATTTTTTAATAACCAGGTCAAATGTTTTTAATTTTATAACTTCATTTTCAAAATAAAAGTCCAAAATAAAAGTTTTGCGAAGCAAAATCCTATCCAATCGCCAATCGCAAATCTAAAATCGCCAATCGCTTCACTCCTGAATATCAATATATCGCCGGTTCACCCAGCCGTGGTCGGCGTCCGCCGGGTTTTCCTTCGGGCGACCGTATTCAAGCACATCAATTTCATACCAGTTATCTTTGGAATTTACAATCCGCACGCGAGAACTTTTCGGCACGAGACCGATTTTTTGACTGTCGGCGTTGGCTTCGTTGCGCAGATTGACGTCGTTCACCGCGATGCCGACAGGAGTGACAAAAGGATTTTTGATTTCAGGAAAAATTCTGCCGTTTCTCAAATAGCTCTGCGTGACGAACAAAGCGCCCGCGAAAACCGCCAGAAATAATAAAAGCACGCCGGCGCGGCGCAGAAAACTTTTCTTTCTGACCGGTTCGGCTTCTTCCGCTTCGTCAATGTATGTCTTTAAAAACTCTTCGTTTTTCGGCGGCGGTTTTTGTGCCGGCTGCTGCTGCGGCGGGTTTGAATCGAGTTTGACGACCAGATTCGGAGCGCTTGCCGGAATGCCGAGATTTTTCAGCTTCAAATCGCGCGAGGTGTTGAACTGCGGGCGCTGCGGCGCGAGCGGCGTGTAGCCTTCGGCGACGTGCGCGCGCGGCAAAGCGTCGAGGCGCGGAGTGGCGACCCGTGTCTTCATTTCGCCGCTCTCGGCTTCAGCCAAAAGTTTTATGTGCGTTAATTCTTTCCAGAATTCATCGACCGTCTGATAGCGGTCTTTCGGATTGTTTTGCGTGGCTTTTTGCAGAATGCGCAGCAAATCGTCCGCCCAGACTTCCTTGCGCACGTCGAAGGGAAGTTCTTTGACCGGCTGATTGGCGAAAAAACGCGGCGATTCGCAGGTAATCAGGACGTAAGTCGATTTCGCCAGCGAGTAGACGTCGGCGGCGGGCGTCAGCTCCGTGACGGTCATCACGCCGCTGTCGCCGTCGGTCAGCATCGGGCTGTGTTCGGGCGGCGCGTAAATGTTCGTGCCGACGCGCGTTATCGGCGAATCGGAAGCGGAAAAACGGGCGACGCCGAAATCGGCGATTTTCACGGTCTCGCGGTCGTCGGTCAAAAGCAGATTCTGCGGCTTGATGTCGCGGTGAATGACGCCGTTTTTGTGCGCGTGTCCGAGTCCGGCGCAAACCTGCTCGATATATTTCAGGGCTTGCAGAATGTTGATGCTCTTTTGGCGGCACAATCGCGCCAAATCGCCGCCCGAAAGATATTCCAGAACCAGATAATGAAAAACCGTGCCGCGCAAATCTCTAGCGGTTCCGTGCCCGAGACGGCTGACGACGTTCGGATGGCGAACGCGGTCGAGCGCGACGGCTTCGTTCTGAAAATTTTCGACCAGCGTGCGTTCCAAATCCGCGTCCAAATCGTTTTGCATAAAAACGTTCAGCGCTTTAATCACGACCTGCCGGTGCGGCGAATCAGGCGCGGCGAGCTTGTCGCGGGCAACGTAAATTTCGGCATAGCTTCCGCGTCCGAGCAGCGAGGTAATATCGTATCGCCCGTCGAGCCGCGAGTTTTGCAAGGAAAGTTCTTTCATCATCAGTCGTCAAGTAAATGCTACATCAAAATGCGGGACTTCACCAATAAACTGATACGAAACAGACTCGCGAAAGTTCAATTGTGAAAGAAGACGGTCGGCGGAAGGCGCGAGGCGGAAGATAGAAAAGACTCTTAGTTTAATTAAAAACATTGTCCGATGAGCTTTGAGACCCCAAATTTGGGGTTCGGAACGTCAAAATTGAGGCTTGAGACCCAAAATTTCAGCCTCCGAACGTCAAGTTTCAGGTTCGGAAGCTGAAATTTTACCTTTTACCGTTAAATAGCGGATTATATTTAGTCGTTGGTGCGCTGAAATCCGGTTATCTGCACGTATTGGAAAAACGGCGTGCCGGGCGGCAGGCGCGAGGCGTCCAGAAAGGTGCTGTCAAAGACCCAATTGCGAACCGGCGGATTGTAAACCGTGTTGCAGCATTTAAAGGCGCCGTTGTTATTGCGCGAATTGTAAAGATTAATCAGCGAACCGGAATAATTCAGATAAGTTCTGAAAGCGGCATTGCCGGGGTCGGTCCATCTTTCCAGAAAGCGCTTGAAGTTGTGGACGCCGCCGTTTAATTTCGGGGAAATTCCGCCCTGATTCGGCGTGCTGTCGATATTGGCGATGGTGTCGCCGGAAATCATCGCAAAGCGGACGGTCGTTTCGGTCGCCTTGCGCTGGCTCAGGTCGTATGGATAAGCGAAGCTTTTGGCGTCGTTCCAGTTATTGGAAAGAATGGTTACCGAGTCGGCGACAATCGAAGCCGGAATATGACTCGGACTGTTAAACGGCAGAAATTCGTTATACGGCGTGTTGCCGGTCGTGTATTTATTGGCGACGTGAGTGGCGTTGTAGTTGCCCTCGACGTAGATGCCGTTTTCGGAAGCGACGGTAAAGCCTTTCGTGTTGCCGGAATTAGCCGAATCGTAAATGCCCGGCAGTTTCTCGCCGTTAATCAAACGAACGCCGCGCCGGTAGAATTTATGGTCGGTGACGGCGGCGTAATCGGGAAACCAGAGGTTGGCGTATTTGGTCGCTTCGTTGGTGTAATCCGTGTTCAGGATTCCGTAGCCGTAGCTTCCCGGTCGCTGCAAGTCTTCGCCCGGCTGTTTCACGCCGTCGTTTCCGGGATTCGCGCCGTAGATGTCTTCCATATCGTATTCGCCGTCAAAATCATAATCGCCGCGCCGGTCCGAGACGTACAACACCCAGCCGTTATTGTCGGGAATATGAATTTTTCGGAGCGTGTTCGCGCCGTTGCCGTTCGCGAAAGGCGTGTTGCCCGGAAACAGCACGTCAAAATCGCCTCTTAAAAATCGTCGGAGATTGGCGACGTCGATATCGACCATACTCATCACGCCGTTTTGCGTGACGCGGTTGGCGGCGTAGAGGCTCGGGTCGTCGTAATAAGTTCCTTCGCGCGAGTCATACATCTGAATCGGAAACGGAACGAGAGCCGCCCGGATCGGCGGAACAGGCAGGTTGTTGTAATTGGCTTTTTTCAGATGACCCATATTTTCCCAGCTCGCGTTGGGATTGCCCGGATTGTTCGGGTCGTCGTTGACCTTGGTGGCGCAGCCGCTCAGGCAGCCGTTGTCGATGTCCGCGCTGGTGCCCGTATAGCGCATAACAACATTATGATTGGAATACGGATATAAATATTTCGTTGCGCCGTTCGGCGCGCTGTAGGCATTCGGCGCGCCGGGAATCGGCGGTCCGGCGATGGCAAAGCGCTGCAATTTTATGATGGCGCGGCTGTCGGTTCCGGACGAAGGCGACTGCGGCGTGGTCGCCGTCAGCGAGCTGCCCGGCGGAGTTTCGTCGTAATCGTCGATGGTGATCACGGCGGGCGCCTGCTCGGTCACGCCGAGACTTAAAAATTCCTGCGTAATATCTTTTGTTATAACCGTTCCGGACGCGACATCGTATTGCACGGTTTCGACCTTTATCCACGCCTGCTGTCCGGTGTATAAACGCTCGCCGTTGACGCGCGTCGCCTGATAGCCGCCGCTCATCGGCAGAGGCAGATAGCCGCGCGAACGCTTCCAGAGCGTCGCATTACCTCTGTCCGGTTCGCTGCCTTTTCCTTCCCAGTCGCCGTCGAGACGAATGCCGCAATCGCCGGTCACCGCGCCCGTGCTGCTGCCCGAAGCGCAGCCCGGAAGCTTGGCTTTGCTGTCCGATAAGCTGATGCGAATGCCGGGTTTATTGGCATATCGCTCGCTCATCATAATCGGATTATCGACGTCGGCTGCCAGGACGGCGGTGACGACGCCGTTTTTATTATGAATGTCGCCGATTTGTTTGCCGCGTCTGACCATTTCCACTAAATCGGTATCGGCGCCGACGGCAAGCGGAAGCTTTAATTCCCTGACGCCCGATTGCAGATTGCCGTCGAAAATCGAGCTCTCGCTTCGCCAGGCGGGATTGATTCGGCTCGGCGGCAAATCCGGATTGCCGGCAAAAATATTATTGGAAGCGTTCGAACTCGTGTTCAGGGCGCTGCCATTGATCGGCAAAAGCCGCTTCCAGGCGCCGGAAGCGTTTTTAATATAAGTCTGGTCGTTTCCGCTGTCGCCGGTGTGTCCGTTGCGCCACGATTGCGTGATGATTTGACCGACGGCGGTGACGCGCGAATCGAAATACACGCCGTCCGAGCCGGGCGAAATAAAAAAGTGCCGGTTCGAGTGAACGCGACCGCCAAAGCCGAATCTGGGCGGGCGATAAAGCTCCAAATCGTCGTCGTAGAAAATACCGAATTGAAAGATAGGAATACGATTATTTAAAACATTGCGCGTTAATTGGACTTGCGCGCCGCCGGCGTCCGTTGCCGTCGTCCGCAGCCGCCAGTTGTCTCTGATAGCGTATAAACCGGCAAATTCTCCGCCCGGCAAAACGACCGTCACGCTGTCGGAAGTTTTGTCGAGCTCCTGTTCAAACGTGTAGTCTTCCCACAGACGCGGGACGAGCGCGGTTTTAACGGCGGCTAAATCCTCCGCCGCCGGATTGATTTTGACTTCGAAGGTTTTATTGAAGTTTCGCGTCATCAATTCCAGGCTGCCCTGCGCCGCGTAAAAAGTTCGCCCTTCAGCCGTTTCGTTGCCGACCGCCGCCGCTTCGATTGCCGTTCGGGTCAGCGCCAGCGCGACAAAAACACTGATGAGACCTAAAACAAAGACGGCGATAACCAGCGCCGAACCGTTTTGACGAGCGGCGTTTCCGTTACTTAAAGAATCATTTTGCGCGGTTTCCGATGTATTCATATCCATTCCTGCCTCAACTGTTTTCAACTTGCGTCGTAGCCTAAATTGCGGGTGCTGAAAGTGGAAGACATATTGATTCGATAAGGCTGATTCCGGTGGTCTAATTCGTTGGTTTTGACGTGAACCGTAAATCTGACCTGTCGAACTTTAGTCAGATTCGATTGCAGGTCGTCGGCGGTGCCGGGCACTGCGTCGGCTCCGGCGCTCGGATTATCCGAGAGCGTTCCGTCGTCCATCACATATTTGATTTGAAAATTTTCGACGCCGTAAACTATCGGCTCGTCCGTCCAGTTTTGCGGCGGATTGCTTCCGACCGGCGGCACGTTGGCGTATTCTCTCCGCGTCAGGATGCCGTCGGCGGTGACGAAATAAGTTATCATCCTGACTCGCTGCATACTCGCCGGCGTCTTGATGCCGAGCAGCGTCCCGTTGTCGCCGGTTTGGTTAAATCCGAGCACGTCGCCGTTGGAAAACTGAACTTTGTCGGTTCCGCTCAATCCCGTCACCAGCGCCAGCGCCGAACCGGCATTTCCGGTGACGAGAAGAATGTCGTTTTTCCGACACGCCGCGTTGCTGCCCGAAACCGGAACGATTTCGTCAATGCCGTTATTCGTCGTCGCCGCGTCTATGCTCAACGGCTGCGAAACCTCGCTGCCCGGCGCGCCGATCAGGTTGAAGGTCGAATCCTTAAAAATAAACGTCACCTGGTCGGTCTTTGTATTGGGCGTTGTATTGAATGTGTTGGGATTGATGTCGTTTCCGGAGATTATCGGCGGCACGGTGTCGCGCGACGTGTCGAAATCGTTGGGAATGGAAAGCAGGCTCGAAATTTTATTGTCCGGCAGCACGACCGTGCTGTTCATCGGATAAGCGTAACCGGCATTGTAAGTGTCGCGTCCGATCAGGTTGAGGGCGAAACGAACATTCTTGGTTGACTGAACCTGTTGATTGACGAGCAGGCGGTTGCGCTGCGCAAGCTGCAAAACGCCGTAAATGGCGATGGTGACGATGATAAAAATTACCATCGCGATGACCAGTTCGAGCAGGGAAAATCCTTTCTCGTCACGGCGCGCGGCGGCGGCAACGGCAACGTCAATAGCTTTTGCATCCGGCGAATTTAAATTATTCTGCATAGGCTCTCTCTTCCGGCGTTTAATAATTTGTCAAAACCGTGGTCAGGCGTTCCTGTCTCTGAATGGCGCCGACATAGTAATTGATTTTGATTTCGATGGAACGAATTCTGACTGCCATATTTCCGGCGGGAACGCAGTTGTAAGAAGGTCTGTCCTGGTCGCATTCATCCCTGATAATTATTTCGCGCGTAAAACCGGTCATCACGCTGCCCGCGTCGTCAGCGGTTCCCAATACCTCGTCGGCGCCCGCTTCGCTTTTAACCGGCTGGACGCCGTTTTGAAAAATTCCCTCCGGCACCGGGCACGGCGTCGTGACACAAATGTTTCCGACTTTTTTCCAGCCGAGCCGAGCCGCGTCGGTTTCCTTAACCGACATAATGGATTCCATTGTCGAGGTCGCTATCTGTTTGGCGTTCAATTGCTGCTCCTGTCCTTTGGTTTGAAAAATCGCGCCCGTAATGGCGGACACCAATGCCAAAATTCCGACCAGCAGGATGACGACGGCAATCATCACGTCGATATACGAAAATCCGGCTTCTGATTCGTTTTTCATATTTTTTGAATTAATACGCGACAAAGGTTGTGCCGTTGTGTTTCCAGTATCTGACCGCGCCGCTGCCGCCGAAGATGGTGATGGCGCGCACTTCTTTCAGACTTCGAGGATTGGGGTTTCCGGCGGCGACAGGCGCCCAGACGTATAGATTGGCGCTGGTCAGCGTTCCGGCGGCATTGACGACCGAGCCGTCGCTTTTGAACTTCACCGCCCAAACCTGATGACCGGTCACGGTCGTCCCGGCGCGCTTGTGTCCAATCGTATCGGTCGCAAATACCGCGTCGTTGTAATTCGGCGGATTCGGTTTCGAAACGCCGGTCGGTATCTGGTCCATCCTGACCTCGCCGGTCGCTTCGAGCGGGATGGCTTTAACTTCCGTGTCATCGCTCGCGCCCGCCTCTTTTTCGTCGATGAGCAGCAGCTTATTGTCGGTCAAATCAATTTCCAGACGCATCGTCCGGCGTTTGTTTAAAGCCAGCTGATTGGCTTCGCGCATAAAATCCATCACCTGCAGCGCCTGGTCTTCGGATTTGTATCTTTTCTGGTAGTTGTATATATAAGGCAGCGAAATGGCGGAGAGAATCATTATAATGACAAGCACGATGACCAGTTCGATCATCGAGAATCCGTTTGCTTTGCAGCCTTGAGCGGCGTCGGCGAAACGGGCGGGTTTTTTATCGATGTTTGCTTTCATTGTAATAATTATTCAATCTATGCGGCGGCGGCGACAGGTAAAATTAATTACGGATTCGCTTCCGGTCGTATTAGTCCCTCGCTGAAAATCAATCCGGCTGAATTGACGCCGGCAAAGCTGAAATTGATGATTAACAGTTAGTTTTTAATTCAATTTGACCGAGTATGAATGAAAAAGCTTCAATCTGACTCAGTAATAATTACACAAACAATGTAAAACATTTTCCAACAAAATTTTCCACACGATGAAAAAGTGTAAAAATAAGCCGACCGATTGCTTCCATTTAAGGGAGGTTTCGGATAAAATTACGGCACGTTTAAGGAAAATTTTTCTTCCGTAGAAACTTCGGAAAATGTCTGAAAATAAAACATCACCACCAAAAAAATCCTACTCGGCAGACTGGCTGGTGGGCGGGATTTTGGCGAAACTCGGCGAGTCGTTCGATAAGCTGACGGGCAGAAACTGGAAGCCTTCGAGCAGCTTGGCGACCAGCGAATTGATTGAGCGTTTAAAAAAACTGCTTGACTCGAAAGTCCGGGATTTAGGCGAAAACGGGCGCTTTGTGCCGCACAATATCAAGCTGAAAATGCAGTGGGACAAATTTTCGACCGACGCCGAAAAGGCTCTCGAAAAACTGCAAACCGAGCTGCACGCCGCCGCCATCGACCATATCAACGACAATCGCTATCACACCTACGCGCCGATAAAAGTCGAGGTCAAACCCGATTATTTTACCGAGGGCGTCAACCTGCACGCCGGCTTCGAAAAATTCGGCGAGCAGGAAGAAGAATCCGAAGAAGTTCTCAAAGTGACGATGCCGCAGGTCAATCTGCAAAACATCGTGATAAATCCCGAACCCGAACCCGAGCCGGAACCCGAAAAATTCGTCGCCGCGTTTAAAATCGCCGAAAGGGAAAAATCAATCGAGCTGCAATTCAAATTGAACCAGCGGCGGAACGTCGGCAGAACGAAAGAGAACGATTTGATGCTCGACGACGCGAGCGTTTCCAAGATTCACGCGAGCCTTGTTTTAAACGGCGAAAATCAATTAATGGTCGCCGATACCGGCTCGACGAACGGAACTTTTGTCAACAACCAGCGTATTGCCTACGGCAAGGCTTTTATGATCAACGACGGCGATAGAGTGAAGTTCGGCACGGTCGAGGTTTTCTTCCGGCGCGTGCCGAAGCCGGTCGAATTCGAGACGCGGGAAAGTTACGAAACGCCGGCTTTGAAAGCGGAAAATCCGCAGGTTATCATCAAGCCGCAGGCTATCGAAGCTCCTCAAACCGTCATCCAAGAAGCAGTCAAACAAAGCCCCGCGGCGCCGGCGGAGCAAAATCCGGCGGCGACGGAAATTTATAAAACGAATGAAGCGGCGGAAATTTATAAATCCGGCGGAAATTATGAAATAACCAACGGCGCCGACGACGGTCAGGATAATCAAAATGACAGTCAGGTTTTTCAGACCGAGCAGGGCATAAAGCTCGATTTTGGCGACGAAGGCAATAAAAATTAAAGATGTTTTACTTATTTCTTTTTTTACAATTCGACTGGCAGAAGCTGCGCCCGGAAAATCTTTTCGGCGGGCAGATTCTGGAACGGACGCCGGCTGGCTTAAGTCTCATTTATCTGGTCGGCATCACGATTCTGATTGCGTTTCTGATGCTTTCCTTTGTCCGCAACCTGCGCCCGAAATTCGCTTTCGAGCGCGATTTGCCGAGGGAAGTCAAACGCAAGCTGAGTATGACGCAGACCAATCGCAGCCTGCGCATCTGGCAGATGGTCTTTATCGTGCTGGCGTTTACGGTTTTCGGTTTTCACGTTTACTGGACGCTTTACGCCGGAAAGGACAACGAGCGGTTTCAGGAACTGACCAATCGCGATTTGCGCACTCGCCGCACGGCTTCCTCGCAATTGCGCGGCTGGATGCTCGACCGCTCCGGCAAGCTCGGCAACGCGCTCGCCTATTACAAGCGCCAGCCGGACGGCGACATCGTGCGCGCCTACGCGCTGGAAAAGGAAATGGCGCATCTTCTGGGAACGGAGCGTTCGACGCCCGGACTGGAGCGCACGCTTTACAAACAAGTCGCCGACCCGATGCCCGAAGCGTGGGAAGTTTTGACCAGAATCAAGAAACCCGAAGACGAGCAGCGGGACGTCCGCGTGACGATTGACCGCGATTTGCAAGCCTTTCTGGCAGAGCAGCTGCAGGGCAAAAAAGGCGCGGTCGTCGTTTTGAATCCGCAGACCGGCGAGCTTTTGGCGATGTATTCCAATCCTTCGTTTTCGCTCGGCGAAGTCGAAAATCTGGACAGTTTTTACCAGCTCGAACACGACAAGCGCAACAAACCGCTTTTAAACCGCGCGACCCGCGAATTTTACGTGCCCGGCTCGACGTTTAAAACTTTCACGATGATTTCGGCTTTTCGCGCCGGTATGCAGAATACGACTCTGCAAAGCACGCCGGGCGGCTATGTCGCCTTTCGCGGCTCGCGCGCGATTACCGACGCCAACGGCGGCTGCGAACCGCCTTACGGCTGCGGCGTCTTGAATATCGCGCAGGCTTTTGAAGCTTCGAGCAACCAGTATTTCGCGCAGATGGCGGTCAATCTCGGACGCGAAAGAATCCGCGAAACCGCCGGTCTGCTCGGCATCGCCGCCGTCGATACGCCAGCCGAAGCGGTTCAGTCAAAATTTTTATCCGACATCTGGAACACCAGCAACAAGCGCATCGGCAGCTCTATGGCGCTTCAGCAATCGACCATCGTCACGGGCAAAAACATTTCGGCTTACGACATCGGGCTCGAAGGAATGGGACAAGGCTACGCCGGGCAGATGACGCCGTTTCAGATGGCTCTGATTGCCGCGGCGACGGGCAATATGGAAGGGAAATTGATGAAGCCGAAAATCGAGCTTGACCAGCCGCCGCAAGCTTTTGCGCAGATTCTTTCGCCGCAGCAAGCCGCCGCCATCCGCGAAATTATGGGACTGGTGACGGAAGGCTCGGGCGGTACGGCGACGAGAGTTTTCGGCGCGGTTCGCGCCGCCGGAATTCGCTCGGGCGGAAAAACCGGAACGGCGGAAAAACAAGCGCCCGTTTACGACGAAAAAACCGGCAAATTGAAAACCGTCAAGCGCAAGCGCAAAGTCAACGGGCAATGGATTGAATACAACGCGCCGGTGATGTACGAACGCACGGACAGCTGGTATATCAGCATCGCGCCGCTCGAACGCCCGACGCTGGCGATTGCCGTCGTCGTCGAAGGCGGCGGTTTCGGCGCACGCACCGCTGCGCCGATTGCCGCCAACGTGATTATGAAAGCCCGCGACCTCGGGCTGCTGGGCGAGCAATACAAGCCGAAAGTCCAGACGCCGGCGCCCGCCGCGCCGAAAAAGAAAAGAGGTCAACAGTAAAGAAAGGTTTTGCCCTCGGCATTTGAAATTTTGTATTTATGAAGAATCGCGCATCGTCACACGTTTTTATTTTGCTTTTAATCAGCGTTTTAACGGCAATCGCGCATTACGCCATTTATTACGGCGCTCTGATTCGCGGTTACGAAACGTCCTGGGTGACGGCGGGCAGAAATCTCGGTCTGCTTTTTATACTGATGATTCTGCCGCTTTTTCTCACGCGTTTTACCAGATTTCAGGGCAACTGGACGCTCTACACGACCGCCGTTTTGCTTTTTTCAATCGGCTTGACCGTGCAGTACCGGCTGTTCAGCGACCTCGAATATTCGTCGCGCGACAAAAAATCGGAAGCGCGGCAGGCAAAGCTCGAAACCTTGCAGGAGCATTACATACAGGAAAATTATTCGGCGGAAAAAAAACAGATGATGGGAATGCCCGCCGAGCCGCCCGCGCCGGTCGATTTATCGAAAGAAAAACCGCGACCGGCAAGCGAAGGCGCGGTCGGCGTGCTGACGTCGGGCAGAACCTTGATTCCGCTCTTCGCCTTCGCGCTGTTTTTCTTCGCGTTTTATTTTTTTCGCCGCGAACGGGTTCTGAACGTTTTGCAGAAAAACGGATTTCTGCTGGTTATCTTGACGCTGATTCCGCTGATGCTCGCCGCCGTCACGTCGCAGGCGGGAAAATCAATCGGCAATATGACGCCGTGGGAGCCTTCAAAGATTCCGTTTCTCATCGGTTTTGCGGCGATTCTGGCGTCGCTCTATCGCAAATTGATGCAGACTTACTGGGGAATGCCGCGCGCCAAAGACGTGATGCCGCTGCTGTTTATGGCGGTGCTGCCGTTTATTCCGTTTTTCGTCTTGAAGGATTTCGGGCAGATGCTCGTTTTCAGCTCGGTTTACGTGACGCTTTATTTGATTGCCGTCCGTCGCCTGCCGCAGCGTCTCGTCTTTGTCGGCTCGGTCGCGTTTTTAGTCGCCGTTTTGATGCTCAGCGCTCTGCCTTCGACCGTACAGGTCAAAGTTCCGCTGCTCTCGACGCTCGCGCAGCCCGTCAAAACGATTCTGCCGCCGCGCATTCACCAGCGTTTTCATTTGTGGTTTGACGCGCTGACGCCGCCGCCGCCCGACACG
>DASVRL010000340.1:0-10420 GCA_036388635.1 Pyrinomonadaceae bacterium | reverse complement strand
GGCCGTGATCGAGCCGTGCGCGCTGTTGCCCGTGCGCTCCAATAATTTCGGCAACTCGCTGAACACGGACGGCGGGAAACCGGCGCGCGCCGGAGGCTCGCCCGCCGCCAGACCGACTTCGCGCAAAGCGCGCGCAAAACGCGTCACCGAATCCATCAAAAACAAAACTTTTTTGCCCTGGTCGCGGAAATATTCAGCCATCGCCGTCGCCACATAAGCGGCTTTCATACGAATTAAAGCCGGTTCGTTTGATGTGGCGACGACGACGACCGAGCGTTTTAAGCCTTCAGCGCCCAAATCCTGTTCGAGAAAATCGCGCACCTCGCGCCCGCGCTCGCCGATTAAAGCGATGACGTTGACATCGGCTTCGCTGCTGCGCGCGAGCATTCCGAGGGTCGTCGATTTGCCGACGCCGGCGGCGGCGAAAATGCCGACGCGCTGACCTTCGCCGACCGTCAAAAGCCCGTCGAGCGCGCGAATACCGGTTTTTAATTGACGGGTGACGCGCTCGCGCTTCATCGGGTCGGGCGGGCGCGCCGAAACTATTTTATCGACCGCATCTTCAATCGCACCTTTCCCGTCGATCGGCTCGCCGAGCCCGTCCAGCACGCGACCGAGTAAATCTTCGCCGGCGCGAATCGTCAGCGACGTTCCGGTCGGCACGACTTCCGCGCCCATCGCCACGTCCGACACCTCGCCGAGCGGCATCAGAATCACTTCGCTGCCGCGAAAACCGACGACTTCCGCCCGCAGAACTCTGGCGCGATGCGGCGAGTGAATCAGGCACAATTCGCCGACGCGCGCTCCCGGCACGGCGGCGCGAATCAGCAAGCCGATTAACTCCGTCACGCGCCCGCGCACCTCGACCGACGAAATCCAGTCAACGGCGGAAATGTATTGTTGCAGGTCAATCATTTATTCAGGATTCAAAATTCAAGAGTTCGTAATTCAGGATTTGTAATTCAGGATTAAACCCGATTTCCAATCCCGAATTCCGAATCCCGAATTACATAAAAGTTCCTTCGCCTTCGGATTGCGCCAGCAGTGCGCGCTCTAATACGCGGAGCTGCGTTTCCAGACGCGCGTCAATCGTGCCGACTTCCGATTCAATCAGACAGCCGCCGCTCGCGACGCGCGGGTCGGCGACGAAATCGATAAAACGCGCTCTGCCCGACGGCAGGAATTTTTCGCGCTCTTCTTCAATCAAACTTAAATCCGAAGGATTGACGCGCACCGTCAGTTTTTCCTGCTGACGCGCGTTCTGCAAAGCGGCGGCGACCATTTCGGTCAAGGTTTTTTTATCAATTTTAATTTCACGCCCGATGATTTTTTCGGCGAGACGAACGGCGAGACGCAGCAAATCTCTTTCGGTTTCGCGCCAGACGCGCTCGCGGATTTCCAGCGCTTCCAGCAGATTTTGTTCGAATTCCGTCAGGGATTTTTCCATTCCTTCGCGATATGCCAGCTCGCGCAAGGCGGCGGTTTCTTCCAGCGCTTCGCGGCGAATTTCGGCGGCAAACGCTTCGGCTTCTTCGAGAATTTGCGCGGCTTCGGCGCGCGCCGCGATAATCTGATTTTTGACGATTTTCGATGCGAGAACGCCGCCGGCAGCAGAAGTCGAAGACGCCGTCGTTTTTCGCGTCTGGCGTTTGATTAAATTGTCCGTGCCGCCCAATTTCTGGTTCATCTTAATTTTCCATCTTAGCGGATTCGATAAATTTTACCGCCAGCCGCTCGATTATTTTTTGCCGCTTGTTCAGATTCGCTTTTTCTTCGTCGGAAGCGGAAGAAACGCTCGTTTTGACTTCGTCGACGTATTCCGAAAGCATCTGCGCCTCGCGCGGCAGAAGCTTTTGCATCGTGTAACGCAGCGCCGCCGGGTCGCGCTCGAACATCGCCGTCGCCAGCAGCTTCAAGCCTAAAACTCGTAAAAGCTCGTCCGGTTTCAGCGCCGCGCTCCACGTTTCGCGCAAAAGCTTTTCCGCCTGAATCACCCAAAACTGCTTGACCTTTTCCATTTCCGTAATGTAATGAACGATTTGGCGGGCGTTTTCCTCTTCGAAACGATTCAGAAAAGCCGCCAGGGTTTCCTTGGAGCTGATGGCGCGGCAGGCGGTCGCGGTTTCGCGAATGCCGAGCGTCTGGACAAAGCCGGACAATTCGGGAATCGTGAATTTATCGATCTCGGTCGGCTCGTAAACGTCTTCGAGCGAGACGAAATAAGATAAAAATTTCTGGCGGACAATGGCGACGATTTCGGCGGTCGGCGTTTGCGCGTCCGGCTCGATCGAATCGAGAATTTTTTCGATGCCCAGTTGC
Organism: Pyrinomonadaceae bacterium; assembly: GCA_036388635.1. Lineage (GTDB taxonomy): Bacteria > Acidobacteriota > Blastocatellia > Pyrinomonadales > Pyrinomonadaceae > JALZHR01. The sequence continues at coordinate 8,101 of DASVRL010000340.1, read as the reverse complement.
GCGGCGACTTCGCGCGCGGCATCGGGCGCGAGATTGCGCAGAATCAAAAGCTGAATCGCCTGCGGCTCGCCTTGCAGAATTTCCGCCATCTGAAGCGGGTTGATGTGTTCGTCAAGCCTCGCGGAGCGCCCGCGCCGCCGAATTTTATCCAGCCAGAACGACTGCCAGAGCTGCTGGTTTCGCGGCGGCAGGCGGTCGAATAAAACCGCGCGCGTCTGCAGGATTTCCAAATCTTTCGGGCTTAAAGCGGAAAACGATGTTTCCGCAAGCTGCGCGGCGGTTTGCACGGCGTCTTCTTCGGTCCGGCGAAAGACGAGCGCCAGCGCCAGCAGAATATCAAGCCGTTCGGATTGTGAAATCGTGCGAATCATCGCTTTTAAAAATTAAATTTCTTTCGGTTTTACGGAAACTTTATGTCCTCGTCGAATTCGTCGCCCTCGTCGAGCAGGGAAGTTTCGCCTTTCGGATTCGGCGCGGCATCCGTATCGAATCCGTTCTGGAATTCGTCGTCCTGCGCGCGGCGTTTTTTCTGCAAAAAGAAAACGATGGAAATAAAAGCCAGAATCGTCGCCAGCCCGATGCCCGTCACCAGCGCGATGCGCGTAAACGGGCGGCTGCCCGCGTTTTCCGGAAGCGGGCGCAGCGGCTTGGAATTTAAGACGACGCTGACGTTTTCCGGTTTTAAATCCGGCACGCTGCGGGCGACAATGCCGGCAATCTGTTCGGGCGGGACGGGAAACGTCGGCGTTTTGAAATTGACCACGACCGCCGCCGTTGCCGGATATGGATTAATCGCCAGCGCGCGGTCCTGCGGCGGAACGAAGTTGACGTTAACGCAGGTCGCGCCGGGAATCTGGCGCAATTGCGATTCGATATTGATTTTCATCCGGCGCTGTTCGCGCGCTTTTTCCACTTCGACCGACGAGATAATTCCGCTCGATTCTATGGCGGGCGGTTCGGGCTGCCCTAAACAGTGGTCTTCCATCACCTGAATCGCCGCGCCGAGGTCGTCATCGTCGCCGTCAACCCAAATCTCGAAGCTCCGGCGCTCGCCTTCGCCGATTTCTTCCTTTTTAGCGCGGACGCCGTTTTCGCGCAGGACGTCGATTATCTGGTTGGCTTCGGCTTCGATTTTCACGCTCTGCACCTTTTTTCGTAAGCTACAGCCGCTCAAAAGCAAAACCGCCAGCAAACCGCAGAAAATCAGTTGTTTTGTAAAACCCCGAGGCTTGAAAAATCTTATTTGCATTACTTAAATTTTAAAACATTTAGCGAAGCTTGAAGCGATTTTTAACTTTTAAATTCGTCGATTTCCAGCGACGCGCCCGGAAGCTCGGCAAAATCGCCGTAAAAGCCCGCCTCAAAATCGTTTTCCAGCCGCGCCGAGCGCATCGTGATGCGTCCAATCGGCTGAATGTTCAGTTCCGGCGTCAGTTCCTGGTAAGACAAAACCGCGAGATTTTGAAATTCCAGCTCGACCATTTTTCGCACAAAACGGCGCAGCTCCATATCGGTCACGATAACGGGCGGCTGCGCGGTCGGCGGCTGCTCGACGATTTCCTGCCGGATGGCGTCGAGAATATCGTGCGCGATGGTCGGGTCGAGCGACAAAAACGACCCGGTCGAGGTGCGCCGAATCGCGCCGCGAATCACGTCCTCGATTTCCGGGTCGAGCAGGTACACGAACAGCGTATCACTACCGGCGGCATAACGAAACGAAATATGGCGGCGCATCGCCGCGCGGATATGCTCGGTCAGCATCACCGGGTCTTTTTCGATGCGTCCCCATTCACTCAAAGCGTCGAGAATGGATTTCGTATCGCGCACCGAAATTCCCTCCTGCACGAGACGCTGCAAAACGTCGGTAAACTGGTGAATCGAGACGACTTTCGGCACGACTTCCTCGACCAGCTTCGGCATCCCGCGCGCGATAAAATCCAGATAACCCTGCGATTCCTGAATTCCGATAAATTCGTGCGCGTAGCGTTTCATCACGCGCGACAGATGCAGAATCATCACGTCGCCCGGTTCCCAGACTTTCAGCCCGGCGGTTTCGGCGATATGACGCTGCTCGGCGGGAATCCACGCGCCCGGTCGCAAATCCGCCGGATTGCTGACGTTCTCGCCGTCGATGCCGAAAACCCTGATGTTTTCCGCCGAATCGTTGACGTAAACGCAGTTTGGACGCAAACTGCCGGTTCCGACCGGAACTTCCTTGACGGCGATGTAATATTCGTTCGGCGCAATCGGCGCGTCGCCGCCGACGTAGCAGAACGGAACCATCACGCCTAAATCGTAGTAAAGCGAATTACGCAATTTGGGGATTTCGGCGCGAAATTTCGCGCCCTGCGGCGTGTTTTTATCGACCAGAGGCGTCAATTCGCGGCTGACGACGATTGCCATCGGCACGGTAAAGCTCATCTGTAATTCTTCGGAATCGCCGCCGCTGTGCGGAATGTTATCCGGGTCGTTTTCGCGCTCGATGCGTTTTTGCCGCCGATGAAGCAGATAGCCGAAACCCGCCACGCTCGCGCCGACCGGTACGAAAAGAAGATTCAGCGGCGTGAGCAGAAGCATAATTCCGCCCGTGATAAAAAGCGGGCGCGGCGATGAAAAAAGCTGTTCGCCGATGTCCGTTCCGATGTTCGAGTCGTCGCCGGTCGAAACGCGCGTAACGACGATACCGGCGGAAAGCGTGACCAGAAGCGAGGAAATCACCGCCGCCAAGCCGTCGCCGAAAGTGGCAATCGTGTATTTGTTTGCCGCCTCCGCAAACGAAAGACCGTGCATCATCACGCCCGCCGCCAGCCCGGCGACGATATTGACGATGGCGATAATAATCGTGCAGATAACGTCGCCTTTGACGAATTTCATCGCGCCGTCCATCGCGCCGTGCAGCTGCGATTCCTTCTGCAATTCGGTGCGCATATGCCGCGCCTGGTCCTGATTAATCAAACCCGAACGCAGATCGGCGTCAATCGCCATCTGTTTGCCGGGCATCGCGTCGAGCGTAAATCGCGCGGCAACTTCGGCGACGCGCTCCGAGCCTTTGCTGACGACGAGAAACTGGACGACCAGAATAATGATAAAAAGCACCGCGCCCGTGATTAAATTTCCCTGCGCCGTCACGTGTCCGAGCGCTTCGACGACCGATCCGGGCTCGCCGTGCGAGAGAATATTGCGCGTCACGGAAACGCTTAGAGTCAAACGAAAAATCGTCGTTAAAAGCAGAATCGAAGGATACGAAGTCAATTGCACGGGCGAGTTGATAAACAGCGCCGTGACCAGCACCGTAATCGAAATCGCGAGATTGATGAGAATCAGCGTCGAAACCAGCTCCGGGTGAAGCGGAATAAAAAGCGTTCCGACGACCAGCAATAAACCGATGGGCAAAAGCAGGCTTTTATACTTTGCCATAAGCCCCGTCAGATTGCCTTGACGGAGCAGCGAATTGAAATCAAACGTGTTACCGATGGCTTTCATTAATAAATTTTCCGACTGCTGCTGCTACTACTAATGCTGCTGCTGCTGTAAATATTCAACGGATAATTAATTTTAGCAATAAAGCGCGATTTGTAAAATAATTTTTAAGTTTGCCGGTTTTAGCGTAATTGATTGTGAGTCGAAAATCTTTGTTCGGGTTGTTTGCAAGTTTGTGAAAGGCGGATTTAGCCGTAAAATTTTATATTTTTTTAATAAGACAATTCCAGCACCAGAAAAATCACCGCCGCCGTGACGAGCGTGCCGATAATCATAATCGCGATTTCCGCCAGCGTGAAATAACCGAAAATACGCGCGGCGTTTTTCGGTTTCGGCGCGGGTAAATTCGCCTGCAAGGCGACGGTTTCTGTCTTGGCGGCGAGATTTTTGTTTGTCGCTTCCTGAAATTGACTGTTTTGCGCCGTTGCCAGCGAAACCGGCGGCGGCAGTTCTTTGGGCAGAATCGAATCGAGCACGAGCAGCGCGGTCGGCTCGTGAAATCTGATCAGCGTCGAGCGTTCCGGTTCGCTCGGCGCCGCTCCGGAAAGCAGTATGCGGTCGCCGTTTTTCAGCCGCGTCGGCTCGTTTAAAATTTCGTTGTTGAGCCAGACGGCTTGTCCGTCGTGCGGGTATAAAATCACGCCCGTCCAGTCTTTGCGGATTTGCGCTTTCGGCGTTTCGACCGCGCTTGACGCGCCGATAACGCACTCGCCCGCCGCTGCTGCTGCTGACCAGCCGAGCCACATATTTTCGTTTTCGACGTAAACGCGACGGTTTTCGCCGCGGATTCTTTCGATTTGAAAATAGTATTTTTCTTCCGCCCGCAGATTTTCCAGGATGTCGCTCAGCGTCTGCTCGCGGTTCAGCGCGTTGGTTTTATGAATGTCGCCGTTTTCATCGGCGCTATCCGCATGCTTTTCCGGCAGCTGAAGATCTTCGGTTATCGCCGACGGCGAAAATTCGATTTCGTCGCCGTTTTCCGATAAATCAAAAGCGCCTTCGGCGTCGTATTGCAGAGAATAATTTCCGACCAGAATTTTATCTTCGTGCTGCAATTCGTGAAGCGAGCCTTGCTGTAAAAAACGGTCGTTGACGAGAATTCCGTCCGTGCGGCAGAGAAGCAGCGGTTGACCGTGTTCGTTGATAATGACGAATTGTTCGGGCAGGATTCCTTCCTCGTCAAGCTCGATAACGGCTGACGGGTCGTTGCCGACCGTAATGATGTCGCCGACGCTGATTTCCCGCGTGAGCCGGGGAATAATCTTCCCGTGTTTTTTGACCAGTAATCTTTTCGTCATGAAAAATCTATAAAATTTTGCGACAAAATCCTATAATATAGAAATAGTAACACAAGCTTATTTTCCAGTTAATATCCGCCGCCCGTGCCGAAATTATTTTTATGAATAATTCGGATAAACCGGAAAATAAACTTTTATAAAACGGAGTTTAGGTATTTAAGATGCAAAACAAACAGACGGCAGACAACTCGGCGGCAGATTCGATTTTGTCGCATTTAACCGAGGAGGATTTGGCGAAGCTCTATGATTATCCTTCAATCGGGCAGTTATTCAGCGAGCCGGACACGCGTCGGCTGGACGAATTTTGCGGGCGCCTGCGCGCAACGCGCGAAAATCTGGAGCGCGTCGTGCGCTACGGCGACCGCGCCGAAGCCGAGCGCGCCGGGCGAGCCATTCGCGCCGTCGACGTGACGCTCGATTTTCTCGCATCGCTGGAGAAAATGCGTCATTAAAGCCGGAAAATTTTTTTTACAAAATTTGACGAAAAACAGGAAACATTTCCGGAAATGCGCCGATAACAATGACAAGAATAAAAATATTTAGCTTTCGCGCGGTATTTTAAAGCGGGAAAGCCTGAAATTTTGGGAGAGGTGAATTGATTATGGCATACAACGACCCATTAGTTACGCCGACCGGACAACAGCTTCCGCCAATGACCACGGTTTCTCCTGAAACCGGTATTTTCCGCCCGCAGCAGCCGAAAGAACCGAACAAGTTTTTGAAAGTCCTGGGCGGCATCGCCGGCGGCGCTTTAAATCTGGTCGCGCCGGGCTTGGGCAGCGTTCTCGGCAACGTTATCGGCGGCGGTGGCGGCTCGTCATTCAGCTCCTACGGCGCTTTGATGGAACAGCAGCGCCAGTTTGAGGAAATGCAGCGTTACAATCAAATGTCGACCGCGATGCAGCAGAAACAGCAAAACACGATGATGAACCAGCAGCAGCAGCAGTCGATGCAGCTTCTCGCCGTTCAGCACCGCGTCGGTATGCAGTCGCAGGAATTTACGACCGTTTCCAATTTGATGAAAACGCGCCACGACAGCGAGATGTCGGCGGTCAACAACATTAAATCGTAAAAGTTTTCAGCGGTTTATAATTTTCGGCAGACGCGCCAGATTCAGTTTTCAAGGAAAATCAGATTTCAAAACGGTGCGCGCCTGCCGATTTTCGTCTTTCGATAAGTTTTTATGAAAGTTAATGAAATTCCAGTCAGCGACGAAGAATTGCGCGTGATGCTCGAAACCGGCTACATTCTGCGCGAAGCCTCGAGATTTGACGAAGCCGAGGCGGTTTTTCGCGGCGTGATGGAATTTTTGCCCGAATCCGAAGTTCCACAGGTCGGATTGGGAACGGTCTTCCTACAACGCGGCGATTTCGCTTCGGCGCAGAAAATCTGCCAGCAAGCCCTGCAAACCCAGCCTTCCAGTCTGTATGCCCGCGTTCATTACGCCGAAGCACTTCTCTTCAGTCGGCAGCGCGACGAAGCCGAAAACGAATTAAAGGAAATTATCGGCAGCGCGCCCGATTCGCCTCACAGTCACACGGCTCAGTCTTTACTGGACGCCGCCGACTTGATTTCTCCCCGATAATCAAGTTAGAAACCGGCGCAGTCATAGAACGAGTTCTTAAATAATTGATTTCACTCCAATTAATTATTCAGAAATTTAAAGTTTAAAAATAACTAACAAATACGTTTGTGAAACTCACATAAGCAAATGTCGAGTCTTAACGCGCTCGTGTAAAGTTTGCACAGGCACGGGCGGCAAAGTTTTATGGTTAATTTTTACTGAATTTCGCGCAGAACGCGCGGTTTGGTCGAAGTTTCGCGCAGGATTTCCGCGATTCTTTCCAGCCACTCGCGATTATTTAATTTTTCGGACGGCGGATAGAAATTACTGCCGAGCGCGGTTAAGGCGTCGTTTAAATCGTTTTCCGAAAGCTCTAAGACGAGAAGTTCCTGCAATTGAGTTTGGACGCGAGCGACCGTCTGCGGCGGATTGACGGCTTTGAAATGACGGACGACCGCCGCGAAATTCGCGCTCGTCCCTTCCCAACTGTAGCCGGTCGTCCAGCCCTGATAAAAATACCCGCCGAAAAACTGATACAAATCGGGAAACTGGAACGAATAATTGTCCACGCCGGTTATTTTACCAGAAATGATTTCAGAAAGTGCCAGCCCTGCACCGAGCCGTCGCGCACGAGGACGAATCTGACCGAGTCAGCCATAAAAAATCCGCTCGTGCCGCGCTCGACGACGATGCCGATTGGTTTTTCCAGCTCGAGGTCTTTCACGAAACGATGATTGCCGCTTTCCAGCCACTGCTGGATTTCGTTTTGAAAACGGTTGGAAAATTCTTCCTGCGCGCGGCTCGCTTCGCTCGGGTTTTCGAACGCGGAAGCCGTGCAGTCGTTCTGAAAAAACGGGTTGAATTCCAACTGCCGCCGCAGAGCGCCTTCCGCCTCGGCGCTGCTGTCGCCGCTCCAGATTGTTTCGTAATTTCGTTCAAGCTCCGAGCTTTCCGGAGTAGCGGAATTATCGGCGTTCTGCGCCGTCAACAGTTCGCCTTCCGCCGCGTCGAAAGCGTCGGCGACCGACTGCAAAGCTTTGTCTCCGGCGAGAATCAGAAATTTCACCATCTCGGCGATTTTTTCCGGCACTTCGCCCTCGCCTTCGACGTTTCCTTTGATGCCGAATTGCTCGGCTAATTTAACCGCGCTCGCCAAAGCGTCGAGATTATTTTTCCCGCTCAGATGGCGCATGAATTTTTCGACGGCGGCTTCCAAATCCTTCGGCGTTTGCGCGAGCCGCGCTTCGACAATCAGGGATTTGACGGCGTTTCCCAGATTTCGTATGACGACCGGCGGGACGTTATAGGGAAGCGGGAATTTTTTCGCCGAAAAAATATCGTGGCGCGGGAAAAACTTGTCCGCCGTAACGGCAAACCCGCGCGCCAGCAGCAGCCCGTTTAAAATCTGTTTCGCCGAATGATTGAGCAAAACGTTTGTCTGCGTTTTCGAAAGGTAGCGCAGAATCAGCTCCGAGGTGATGTGCATCCGCGCGTGCAGGTTTAAATTGACGAAAGGCTTCGCGCCGAAATTTTGCAGCAGAACCTTTTTGCTGCCGTGAATCAAATTCGAGAGTTCCGGCGAGTTTTGAATCGTGACGCGAACGTTTCCGTTAAATTTTATCTGCGGATTATTCAAAACGGTTAAAATCTGCGCTTTGATGGTTCGCACGATCTGCGTTATTTCCGGCGGAATCGAAACGTTGTGTTTGCTGCCGAAAGCGTTGCCGTTCCCGTTTCCGGGCTTGGCGATATTCTCGTT
>DASVRL010000339.1:0-12573 GCA_036388635.1 Pyrinomonadaceae bacterium | reverse complement strand
AAGTCGAATAAATTTGTGGCTTCGAGGTTTAGGTAAAATTTATTGGGTTTCCTGAAATGAAGACCTTTCAAACCTTTTAAAGCACCACATCAATTGGTTTTTCCGCTATTTTTCCCTAATAAGAAGTAAGATTAACCTGATCGGTTTAAATTTAGGTTTTGAATTCATCAAAACATCGTTGTAACATATGTCGTTATAACAAGTATTTAAATAAAAAATTTTATGTCGCCTTGTTTCGCGCAAACTCGAGCAGGCGGCTTAGATCAGCGAGCTGTTTTTCGTTTAAATGACCTAATTGCCGTTCGTGACATTCGTCAATCGGCTTATCGAGAGCGGCTAGAACGTCGAGTCCTTCGCCGGTAACATAAGCTTTGACAACACGACGATCATCCGTTTGGCGCTCGCGCAAAATCAGCCTTCTCGCTTCGAGTTTATCGAGCAAACGCGTAATATCGGAATCTTTGGTAATCATACTGCCGCCGATTTCCCGCACCGAAGCTCCGCCGCTTCCCGCGCCCCGCAAAACTCTCAGCACATTGTACTGCGAAGGCGTTAAGCCGACGCTCTTTAGAGTTTCAATAACAATCAATTTTAATACTTCCGCAGAAAGCTGAATACTGACGAACACCTCTTCCCTCTGGTTGAAAAAGGGTTCGATGAGCTTCATTTCTCTCTGCGCGTGATTCAGCATATAAGAATAATACTTGTTATAACGACTATTGTCAACAGATATTTCCTCATAACGCAACTTTTTTTTGGAAAGATGAACTAAATTAGCCGGAGTCAGCTAAATTTCGTGTAAATTACCCTTTTTGATTCTTATAAACGGTTTCTGCAATTTGCAGCTTAATGCTGTCCGCTCACGCGTTTTCCGGCGCGGCGAAGCTTTATATTATTCTTTTTAATTTTGCGTTGAGGCAATTGAAGGTATAATGCCTACGACGCAGAATATATCCACAGACTTATTTCGAAAAAGGCTCGCCGATGCAAAAAAAACGGTCGCTAATCTTGTCAGAAATTCAGGGGCGTTTGTTCGTTCGGTGTTTTTGCGTCGCTCTCGTTTTACTTTGCTTTTTTAATAGCCGCGCCGAGCGCCTGCCGGTCAAATTATTCACTTCCGCCGACGGTTTGGGCAGCAGCTTTGTAAATAACCTGATGCGCGATTCGCGCGGCTTTTTATGGCTGGCGACGCGCGACGGGCTTTCGCGCTTTGACGGCTCGCGGTTTATCACCTATCAAGTCGGGACAAAGGACGCGCCGCCCGGCATCGAGAACATTTACGAAACGAGCCGAGGCGTTTACTGGATTACGACGACCAGCGGTTTATATCGCTACAACCCGAACCGCACGCCCGCCGCGCCGCCCGCTGAAAATAACGACCGACCCGTTCTCAACGCCGAATTCATCAATGAACGGCGTGATTCTTTTTATGAAGATAAAGACGGAAAACTCTGGTCAATCGGCGGCGAGCTCAATCTTTTGGAAGAAAGCGGCGGCAAGGTTTCCTTTCGAAAAATCGAGCTGAATTTGCCCGCCGATCCGGCGACGAGCTTTCATATTACCGATTTTCGCCAGGCGCGCGACGGAAGTTTCTGGATTGCCACCTATTGGGGCGTCGTGCGCCTTCTGCCTGACGGGCGCAAGATTTTTTACAGCGTCGAAAACACGCGCACAGACCTTTTCGCTTCGATTACGGAGGACAGCAAAGGACGCATCTGGCTGGCGCGGATGTCGGGCATTTACGTTTTCAAGCCCGAACCTTTAACGGAGCTTTCCGCCACGGAAAATTTGACGATTCGCCGATTGGACGCGATTGCCGCGCCGGAAATTGCGAAACAGCCTCGAATGCCGGAAAAATCCGGCGAGATTTTCAAGCTGACCGGCGTCGAAGGCTTTAATAACAGCCAGACCAAGTTTTTATACAAATCATCGGACGGGCACGTCTGGATTTCAAGCGGCGAAGGCATCGTCGAATTTGACGGGCGCTCGTTTCATTCATTCACCGCCGCGCAGGGTTTTACGGGCGGCATCGGTCGAATGGTCGAAGATTTGGACGGAAATCTCTGGCTCGGCGGCGACAAAAACCTGGTGCGGCTCGACCGCGGCGGGCTGACGACTTACGACGCGGCGGACGGTTTTGAAACGCTCAGCATTCTTGCCCTCGGCGAAAGCCGTGACGGGCAGCTTTACGCCGCGAGCAGCGGATTCCTCATCAATCGATTCGACGGCAAAAAATTTCAGACGTTCCGCCCGCCGCTGCCCGGCGGCGCGCGGGCGATGTGGAACTCGAATACGCTCTTTCTCGATTCGCGAAACGAGTGGTGGTTTCTGACCAACGAAAATCTTTACCGCTTTGCCTCGACGGACGATTCCGCCTTGTTCTCCAGGCAGAAACCGCTAGGGATTTACGGCAGCCGCGACGGTCTGCCGGGCAGCCGCATATTTCATAGTTTCGAAGACAGCCGGGGCGATGTCTGGTTCAGCACGCGCGCCGCGCCCGATGCCGACGACGCTCAATTCGGCTTGTCAAAATTCAATCGCGCGACCGAAATCTTCCATCTTTTTTCCAAAACGGAAAATTACCCGGCAAGAAAATCGGCTTCCGCATTTGCCGAAGATTTTTCGGGGAATTTGTGGATCGGTTTTTACGAAGGCGGTTTGGTGCGCTACGCCGGCGGGCGTTTTACGGAAATCACGGACGGCTTGCCCGAAGGAATGATTACGGCTTTACATCTAGATAAAAAAGGACGACTCTGGCTTTCGACGGCTTCGAGCGGCGCGAGCCGGATCGACGACCCGAGCGCCGAAAGCCCGCGTTTTGTTTCGTATAAAACCGAAAACGGTCTGTCGAGCAACAACGTCCGTTCGATAACCGAAGACGATTTCGGGCAGATTTATTTCGGCACGGCGCGCGGCGTCGACCGCATCACGCCGGAAACCGCGCACATCAAACATTATTCGACCAGCGACGGCTTAGCCGGAGATTTTGTCCAGGCGGCTTTTTGCGACCGCAGCGGCGCTTTATGGTTCGGCACGTCGAACGGTTTATCGCGCCTGGTGCCCGAGCAGGACGCGAAATCGACCGCGCCGCCCGTTTGGCTGAGCGGACTGCGCATCGCGGGCGAAAGCCGGATCGTTTCCGAACTCGGCAGCGCGGAAATAAATAATCTGGAACTCGCGCCGGCGCAAAACAATTTGCAGATTGATTTTTTCGGTCTCGATTTCAGCCCGAACAGCTCTTTGCGCTATCAATTCCGGCTCGAAGGCGCGGACGCCGATTGGAGTCCGCCGACCGAGCAGCGAACGGTCAATTACGCTAATCTTTCGGCGGGAACGTACCGCTTTCTGGTTCGCGCCGTCAACGCCGACGGCATCGCCAGCGAGCAGCCCGCGATTATTTCATTTAAACTTTTGTCGCCCGTCTGGGCGCGTTGGTGGTTTATCGCGTCGGCTTTTTTGCTGGTCGGCGCGGGCGTCTTTGCGCTCGACCGTTTCCGCGTCAAAAAAACCCGCCAAGTCAATTCCGCGCTCGGACTCTCGAGAGAAAGCGAAACGCGTTACCGAACATTGGCGGAAACCGCGTCCGACGGAATCGTGACGATTGATGAAGCGAGCCGGATTGTTTACGTCAACGAAGCGGTCGAGAAAATCTTCGGCTATCCAGCCGCCGAGCTTTTGGGCGCGCCTTTGACGATTTTAATGCCCGAAAGATTGCGCCCGTCGCACGAAGCCGGGCTGCGTCGCTATCTGGCGACGAATGTAAAAAATCTCGTCTGGGCGGCAATCGAATTGCCGGGGCAGCATAAATCGGGCGCGACGATACCGCTCGAACTGTCGTTCGGCGAATTTGAAAAAGACGGGCGCAGATTTTTCACCGGCATCGCCCGCGACATTTCCGAAAGGAAAAAAGCCGAAGCCGCGCTCAGAAAATCCAGAGAAGAACGTTTTGCCGAATTAGAGCGCGTCCGCAAGCGCATCGCCACGGATTTGCACGACGACATCGGTTCATCCCTGACGCAGATTTCCCTGCTGAGCGAGGTCGTCAACCGGCAAATCGGCGCGCAGGAAACGCCCGTTACCAAACCGCTTTCGATGATTGCCGAAACTTCGCGCGAGCTGGTTGACGCGATGAGCGACATCGTCTGGGCAATCAATCCGCGCAAAGACAACCTGTCGGATTTGACCGGACGAATGCACCGTTTTGCCGCCGACGTGCTGACGGCGGGCAACATCAATCTCAAATGGCACGCGCCGGATCCGGATAAAAGCATTCCCATCGGCGCGAATGTGCGGCGCGAGATTTTTTTGATTTTCAAGGAAAGCATCAACAATGTGGTCAAACACTCCAACGGCACGGAAGTCGAAGCTGAAATCCGCCTCGACGCCGCCAGTCTGGAATTATCGCTGCGCGACAACGGCAAAGGTTTTGACGTTTCGGGCAGAAGCGACGGTCACGGTTTAGGAAGCGTCCGCGAACGGGCTAACGCGCTCGGCGGCGATTTTCAAATCGTTTCCCAAACGGGCAAAGGAACGGGCATCACGCTGAAAGTTCCGCTCGAACAAAATCCGAACGGCGACCGGGCGAAACATTGATTTTTTTTATAAATTACGTTTTGCCGCCCGTTCGGGTGTTTACCGGCAGACGAATGCGGCGAATAATTATCGAGGCTCGAAAAATTTAATTTTATGATTCCAGAAACGCCGAACGGCATTATCAAAGTCGCCATCATCGAAGACCGCCGCGAGATCCGCGAGAGTCTGGCGATGCTGATTGGCGGAACGGCGGGCTTCGAGTGCACGCAGGCATATCGCTCGATGGAAGACGCGCTGGCGCGCATCGGCGCTAAATTGCCGGACGTAGTTTTGTCCGACATCGGCTTGCCCGGGATGGACGGCATCGAAGGCATCAAGATTCTCAAGAAAACCTACCCGCATTTGCTGCTGATAATGCTTTCGGTTTACGACGACGACGAGCGAATTTTCGACGCCCTGTGCGCGGGCGCGTGCGGTTATCTTTTAAAGAAGACGCCGCCTGCCCGCCTGCTGGAAAGCTTGAAGGAAGCCGTGATGGGCGGCTCGCCGATTTCGCCGGAAGTCGCGCGGCGCGTCGTCACGATTTTCCGCGAGATTCGCCCGCCGGAACGCGCCGATTATGATTTGACGCCGCACGAGACGCGCCTTTTAAAAATGCTGGTCGAAGGTCATAACTACAAGACCGCCGCGCTCGAACTCAACGTCAGCATCAATACCATCTCATTCCATATGCGCCACATCTACGAAAAACTTCAGGTTCACTCAAAATCCGAAGCCGTCGCCAAAGCCCTGCGCGACAGGCTCGTCAATTAAAGGCGAAAGGCTCAGGGCGAAAGGCTAAATAAAGCGAAGTTTCTGTTAAACGCTGAATTTTGAATGAATCAGTTCAAACTTCTCAGGATTCAACACACAACACTTTCTCTTATTTTATCCTTTCGCCCTGAGCCTTTCGCCTTTCGCCTTTCCTGTTTCCCACCTGAGTAGGTGAGCAAACTCTGATTTCTTAAAATACCTGCGCGGCTCAAAAATAAATCGGCACGTTTCTAAAACAGTAAAGACGCCGTTTCTAAAGGCTTTCCGTCATAATCAAAATTCCCGAAACTTCCCGCTTGCGTAGGTGGTGAGGCGGGTTTCTTTTTCGCGTAATTTCTTAAACAGAGGCATCGAGCCGATTAAAAGAACGAACAGGAGAAGAACTTAGCAATGAAGACCAAGCAATACGCATTAAATATTTTCGGAATCATTATCAATCGAATCACGGGCATCGCGTTAACCGCCATCGTGCTATTCGGCACATCGACGTTATCGATTTCCGCGCAGGAAACGCCGATTCAACCCGGCGAAGCTCCGCAAATCGCGGCAGCCAACAATAATTTCGCCAGCGCGCAAATCATCAGCGGGCTGAACGGCAGCGCGACGGGAAATACGATTGACGCAACGCACGAAAGCGGCGAGCCGCATCACGCGGGCGTCCTGGGCAGCCGTTCGGTCTGGTATAGCTGGACTGCGCCGTCGAGCGGCAGCGTGACGTTCGCCACCGACAACAACGGCAATTTCGATACGACGCTCGCCGTCTATAAAGGCGCGAGCGTTAATGCTCTGACGCCGATTGCCTCTAATGACGACGCAATCACCGACAGCGGTCCGCTCCGGCGCAGCCGCGCGACGTTCGGCACTCAGGCGGGCACGGTTTACCGGATTGCGATTGACGGGCATTTCACGTTTTCCGGCAATTTCACGCTTCTCTGGCAAGTGACCGCCCAATCGGTCAACGACAATTTCGCTTTCGCGGATAATCTTTTTTCGCGCACGGCGCAGAGCGTCACCGGCACGACCATCGGCGGCAGCAAAGAGCCGGGCGAGCCGAATCATTTCGGCAATCCGGGCGGCAAATCCATCTGGTTCAAATGGACTGCGCCCGCCGGAAATTCACGCAGCTACACTTTTTCGACGCGCGGCTCGACCAAAACGAATTCGCCGACGCAGAGCGCAAACACCGTTATGGTCGTTTACAGCGGCGCGAGCGTGAACGCTTTAACGCCGGTCGCTGGCAACGAGTTTTTTATCGACGAAACCAATCAGGTCACCTTCGTCCCGACGCCCGGCGCGACTTATCACATCGCCGTCGATGGAAATAATTCGGGCGCGGGCGCCGAAACGGTCAATGTCGTTCTCTCGTGGGAAGTTTCCAGAGTCACCAGAGCGGCGAATTTTGACGGCGACGACAAAGCCGACATCGTCGTCTTTCGTCCGAACATCGGCACGTTTTTCGGTCTGAACAGCTCGAACAATGCTTTCGCCGCCGCTCAGTGGGGAACAAACGGCGACAAACCCGTTCTGGGCGATTACGACCATGACGGCATTACCGATTACGCCGTTTATCGTCCGGCGGGCGGTTACTGGTATGTGATGCGAAGCAGCACCGGAACATTTACCGCCCAGGCATGGGGCGCTCCCGGCGACATTCCCGTGCCCGCTCATTACCGGGCGCGCGGCACGATGATCGGCGTTTTTCGCCCTTCAACCGGCGTCTGGTATATCCCGAGTCTCGACGCCGTCCAGTTCGGGCAGAGCGGCGACGTGCCGGTGGCGGCGGATTATGACGGCAACGGGTACGCGGACATCGGCGTGTTTCGCCCGTCCGACGGAACCTGGTACGTCCGCGCCTCGGACGGCAATCTGGTTGCCAAACAATTCGGCACGAACGGCGATATTCCCGTGCCTGCCGATTACGACGGCGACGGGCGCGTGGACTACGCGGTTTTTCGTCCTTCGACCGGAACCTGGTTTTACAATCTCAGTTTCAACGGCGGTTTTGAGGGACGCCAATTCGGACAAAACGGCGACATTCCGGTCGCGGGCGATTACGACGGCGACAATTACGCCGATTTCGCGGTTTTCCGCCCGTCGAACGGTTACTGGTATATCTTTGAAACCGCCTATGGCGCGATGCGAGCCGTAAAATTCGGCACAAGCGGCGACGTTCCTGCCACATCCGCTCAACAAATTCCATAATGATTATTTTATTTTCCGCGCAGGGCTTGAATCATAAGCATTGCGCGGAAAATACGAAATCAGGAAGTCAAAGGAGAAACGAATGTCACGAAAACTATTCATCTTTCAATTTCAGATTCTGCGCGTCGAAAAGATAACGGTTTGATTTGATATCAAAGGAGAAAAAAAGAAATGGCTTTTATCGATGAAGACAGTGCCGACCCCATAGCCTACGCGGATTTTTATAACGTCAATCAGGCGGTCGGGATGGGCTGTCCGAATTGGAGCGAGGATGTTATGGTCGTGCAGTTTTTCCTGCAAAAAATTTATGAGCACGCGGACTGGAAACCATTCCAGCCGAAGGGCGCGATGAAGGTTGACGGCAAATGCGATCCCGTCACCCGAAGCTGGATTTTAAAATTCCAGTCGGACGCGCGCGACAGCGGCACGAACCTTTACCCGGACGGCATCGTCAATAAAGCGGGCAACGCCGTCAGCAACCAGAAGGCTGCAATCACCGGCACGACTTACACAATCCGGTCGATGAATAATTTTTTAAGACACAATCAAAAGCCTCTGTATTCGACGCTGCCCGTTAATCCGGCGGTGCCGCCGCTCTTGCGCCTCGCATTTTTGCAGATGCACGCGGAAAAACCGGACGCGGATTTTAATTTTTAAGCATTTATAATCAATTGATAAAAGGAGAAAACGATGGGTTTGGAATTGGAAAAAGAAACGGCTTCGGGAGCCTGGAGCGGAGTTTACGACGTGGTCAACGTCGCGCAGCAGGATTTGCAGATGGAATCCTACGACTTGCAGCAGATAAGCGCCGCGCCGATTCGCATCTGGGAAATGGACAACGGCGTCGATTTTATGGTCGACGCGCTAATCAAGTGCGTCAAGGATTCGGGAACGATTGATTTATTGCGCGTTCACGGTCACGGCGTCGCCGGCGTGCAGACCGTCTCGTGCGGAATGTCGCTGCCCAAAAGCGGGCTGCCTTACCTGCGCTCGATTATCTCGTCCTATAACTTTGTTCACATCCAGAAATGCCTGGCAAGATTGCAGGGATTGTTCGCCCCAAACGGTCAGGTCTGGCTGATGGGCTGCGAGGTCGGAGCAACGCTGCAGGGCACAATTCTGCTGACCGGTTTGGCAAAGCTCTGGCAAGTGCCGGTCAAAGCCGGATTTCTGGAGCAATTGGGCGGAAGCGTCGAGACCTTCAAACTGGAAGGAATGAAAAAGGTCGCGCGCCCGTAATAGTTGGACTGTATTCAATTAAAAGGAAAACGATTTATGACACCGCAGCAAATTTTATTAGTGCAGCAAAGTTTCGCCCTGGTCGCCGCCGACGCCGACCTTGCCGCCGACATTTTTTACAAACGATTATTCGCGCTCGACGCCGGGCGGCGATTAATGTTTCCGGCGGATTTGACCGAACAGAAACGCAAGTTGATGGCGACGCTCAAGTTTGCGGTCGAAACGCTGGACCGCTTCGACGTGTTTCAAACCGCGCTCGCCAATCTCGGTCGCAAACACGCCGGTTACGGCGTTCGCGACGAGCATTACGCGACGGTCGGCGCGGCGCTGATCGAAACGCTCCGCCAAAGTCTGGGGGCGGCGCGTTTCACGCCGGCGATTGAAACGGCTTGGCAGGCAATGTACGCCGTCGTCGCCGTCACTATGCGAGACGCCGCGCGCGAATCGTCCAAACCGTAATCGGGAACGAGACAAGCGGGTTTAGCAGAAAAGAAAAAAACCTGACCGGCGAAATTTCGACAATCAGGTTTTTAGTTTTTACGAAATTGACATTTTGTATTAATTCAATTTTATTTTACAAAAATCAGCCCGCGAAACGCGCTGAAAACGCGAAACTGGAAAACAAAATCGATTTTCTTTTTCGCGTCCTGCGCATATTTCGCGGGCTGATTCCTGCGTTTTTATAACCGCCGTTTTTTTTAGCCGTCGGCGGTATTTTTATCCAGAAAAATCCGGTAAGCCGCCGAAAGCGCAATCGCGCCCAGAATCGCACACAGCAGATTGAGCAGAAAGCTCGGCAGCGTAAAATCTTCGGGCGAATTTCCGGTTCTGAAGCCGAAACCGAAAATAAAACGCCCGATGATGCCGCCGACAATCGCGCCGCCGATGCTGAGCAGAATCGTCGTCAGCATCCCGCCCGTATGACGCGACGCCATCAAAAATCTGGCAATCAAACCGACAATCAAGCCGAAAATCACCCAGGAAATTATCGTCCACAATATTTCGTTCGCTCCAAACATAATCCTTCTCCGGTTCTCCTTTAAAAGTCTTTATTTTGTCACCAACGGGAAAATAAACCTACCCGATTGCTCTTTTCAAGTGTCTCTTATTGTCCAACTTTTTTTCCTGCTTGGCAATATTTTTCAGCTCGTAAAGCTTCATCAAAGCCTCGACGGGCGACAGACTATCGGTGTCGATTTCAGCCAATTTTTTTCGCAGCTCGTCGTCAAAAATCGTTTGGTCTTCGGTCTTCGGTCTTTGGTCTTCGCCTTCGTACTGCTTTAAAAGCTCTTCGGCGCGGCGAACGACCGGATTCGGCAAACCGGCGAGTTTGGCGGCGTAAACGCCGTAGCTTTTCAGCGCCACGCCGCGCGAGATTTTGTATTTAAACGTCAATTCACCGGCGCTTTCTTCAATCTCGACGTGCAGATTTTCCAAGTTAGGCAAAACGCCTTCCAGCTCCGCCAGCTCGTGATAATGCGTGGCGAAAAGCGTGCGCGTTTTCAGTTTCGGGTGATTATGGACGAATTCCAGAACGGCGCGCGCCACCGCCAAGCCGTCGAAAGTCGATGTTCCGCGCCCGAGTTCGTCGAGCAGAATCAGCGAGCGAGGGCTTGCGTGATGCAGGATTTCCGCCGTCTCGATCATCTCGGTCATAAACGTCGATTCGCCCGCGCCGATGCGGTCGTATAAACCGATGCGCGTAAAAATGCGGTCGCACAAACCGACGACCGCGTCTTCCGCCGGAACGAAGCTGCCGATTTGCGCGAGCAAAACGATCAGGGCGATTTGTCGTAAATATGTGGATTTGCCCGAAGCGTTCGGTCCGGTAATCAGGGCGATATTCGGCGCGCCGTTGCCGCCGAGCGCCGAATCGTTGGCGATGAATTCGACGTTTTCTTCGCGCAGAATTTTTTCGACGACGGCGTGGCGACCGTTTTTGATGCGCAAAAGCGAAGTCTCGTTAACGGTCGGGCGCGAATAATTCATCTCGTCGGCGGCATCCGCCAAGCCGGTAATCGCGTCGAGATACGCAATCGTCGAAGCCGCCAGCAAAATCTGCGGGCGCGCTTTGCCGATTTCCCCGCAGACCTGGCGGAAAAGCGAATGTTCCAGCTCACTGATTCTTTCTTTGGCGTGGACGACTAAAGATTCGTGTTCCTTAAGCTCAAGCGTGATGTATCTTTCCGAGGGAATCAGCGTCTGTTTGCGCACGTAATCATTCGGCACCAGATGCAGATTCGATTTCGTGACCTCGATATAATAACCGAAAACTTTATTGTAGCCGACGCGCAGGCTTTTGATTCCGGTGCGCTCGCGCTCGCGTTTTTCCATTTCCGCTAAAAAGCCTTTGCCGTCGTAAAGCGTCGCGCGCAGTTTGTCCAGTTCTTCGGAAAAACCCTGACGAATGATGCCGATTTGTTCGGCGTGGCGATTCGGCAATTCCTCGCTGATTGCCGAATCAATCAGCTTTGCCGTGATGCTGCAATCCGGCAAATGCGCGAGCAGTTGACCAAAACGAATCGTGTCGCTTTGCAGAATCCGCTTGATTCGCGGAATCAATTCCAGACTTTTTCCAAACGCGCGAAGCTCGTAGGCGGAAATGAAATTCGCTCTGGCGCGACTCGAAAGCCGTTCCAAATCTTTCATTTCCGAGAAAATATACGCCAGTTCGCGGCGCTCGTCCGCGTTGTCTTTAAACCACGCGATATGTTCCTGCCGCTTGTAAATTTCCGCCGTATCCAGCAGCGGCTGCCGCAGCCAGCGCCGCAAAAGCCTGCCGCCCATCGCAGTTTTCGTGCGGTCGATGACGGCAAGCAGGCTCGCGCCCGCCGCGCTTTCAAAAATTTCCAGACTCCGCAGAGTATGCGCGTCAATCAGCATAAAATCGCGGCTGTCGTAGCTGGTCAGACGCGTTAACTGCTCCGCCGTTCCGGTCTGCGCCTGGTTCAGATACGCAATCAAAGCGCCCGCCGCCGATGTCGCCAGCGGCAATTTTTCGAGTCCGAAAGGCTGTAAAGTTTTCGTATTGAAATGATTGAAAAGCATTTTTCGCGCCGTTTCGAGCGAGAAAATTTCCGCGTTCAATCTGGTGACAAACGCCGGTAAGTTTTGATTGCTGAAGGTTTCTTCGGCGTCCGCCAAAATAATTTCGGCGGGCGCCAGACGCTGGAGTTCGGTGATGGCGTCGGCGTTTTCGATTTCGGTGGCGGCAAAATCGCCGGTCGTCACATCGGCGTAAGCGATTCCGGCGCGCAAGCCGTCGCTGACAAAGGCGCAGAGATAATTATTCGTTTTGCTTTGCAGAAGGCTCGGCTCAATCACCGTTCCGGCGGTGACGATGCGCACGACTTCGCGCTGAATCAGTTTTTTGCCGTCCTTGCCTTTTACGGGAGCGCTGCTCGTCTGCTCGCAAATCGCCACGCGATGCCCGCGCGCAATCAGCGTCGCCAGATGTCGCTCCAGCACAAAATGCGGCACGCCCGCCAGCGGCACGCGCTCGTCTTTGCCCATCGAACGCGAGGTGAGAACTATATCGAGTTCTTTCGCCAGCAGCACGGCGTCTTCGTCAAAGGCTTCGTAAAAATCGCCGAGCCGGAAAAGCAAAATCGCGTCCCTGTGTTTGGCTTTGATTTCGAGATACTGCCGGCGAATCGGCGTTTCTGCTTTCATATAATAATCTTCGCACAGAGTGCAAAAGCGTCTGCTTTAGAGTGTTTAACTTCAAATTACACGATTTAATTAAAATTGCAAAGTCTTTGCCCTAAAGCTTTTCTCCGCTCTTTC
>DASVRL010000338.1:0-11178 GCA_036388635.1 Pyrinomonadaceae bacterium | reverse complement strand
TGGCGTTGTAGTAGCGTCAGACATTATAAAAACCATTTTAAAAAGAGGATTTTGAAGAAAATTTGAGCAATACGACGAGAATCGAACTTCCCCCGCGCGGTCTGGAAACGCTGTTCGGCGTTCACGACCAGAACATAAAATTTCTGGAATCAATCCTGGATGTCCGCGTCAACGCTCGCGGTCAGGATTTGACGGTTGACGGCGACCCGAACGACGTGGCGACGGTGCAGCAGATTTTGCAGGATTTCGCCGAGCTGTTTTCCGAAGGCAACACTTTCACCGATAAAGAACTGCGCGACGCCTTCAAACAAATCGCCGAAGACCGCGCTTATTCCTTTAAAGATTATTTTACCAAAGCGCGTTTTAACCCTTCGGGGAAAAAACAGGTCGCGCCGAAAACGGCGATGCAGCGCAAATACATCGACGCGATTCAGAACAACGATTTGACGTTCGGCATCGGTCCCGCCGGAACCGGAAAGTCCTATCTGTCGGTCGCGATGGCGGTTCAGTCGCTGTTTGCGAAACAGGTTTCGCGCATTATCCTGACGCGTCCGGCGGTCGAAGCGGGCGAAAAGCTGGGCTTTCTGCCCGGCGATTTGCAGGATAAAGTCGACCCGTATTTGCGCCCGCTCTACGACGCGCTGTTTGATTTGGTCGATGCCGAGCGCGTGACGAAAATGCTGGAAAAACGCATCATCGAAGTCGCGCCGCTGGCTTTTATGCGCGGTCGCACGTTAAATGATGCGTTTATTATACTTGACGAAGCACAGAACACGACCGGCGAGCAGATGAAAATGTTTCTGACGCGTATCGGTTTCGGTTCGAAAGTCGTCGTCACGGGCGACATCACGCAGATTGACCTTCCGCGCGGGCAGCGCAGCGGTTTGAAGGAAGCCGAACGGGTTTTGGAAGGCATACCGGAAATCGAGTTTGTTTATTTCACGAAAAAAGACGTCGTGCGGCATCGCCTGGTACAGTTGATTGTCGAGGCTTACGAGGCGCAATCGGGCAATAACGACGCGAATAAAGATTAAATTTGTTTCTCCGAATACCGGAACGGAAAAACCGGTAAGTATCAAACATAAAACCGGGTCGTAAAAAAGCGGAAGAATCAGTTCTTCCGCTTTTTCATTTGCCCGTCTTTTGTATAGGAATCAATCTCGTCCACGCGCTGCATAACCGCCGCGTTTCCGCTTTTGCGGTATAAAATATAGTTAGAACGCGCGTTTTTCTGGTAAACTACTTGTACCGGAATGCCCGAAATTATCAATCAACAACGAAAGACCAAAATCGAAACCGCCGCCTTTCAAAAGTTTGCGGAGCAAGCCGTCCAGGCGATAAACGAAGCGAAAGGCAAGGATTTGACCGTCGCCTTCGTTTCCGACCGCCGCATTAAAGAACTCAACAAAATCTTCCGCGATAAAAACAAGCCGACCGACGTTCTCTCATTTCCGTATGAAACCGACCGCTACGATTATCTGGAAACCGAAAATTTTCTCGGCGACATCGTCATCAGCGTCGAGCAAGCAGCGCGACAGGCGCAGGAAAACAACCTGACGCTGGAAAACGAAATCAAGCAATTAATCCTGCACGGCATTCTGCATCTGGTCGGCTACGACCACGAATCGGACGGCGGCGAAATGAATCGACTGGAGCTAAAACTCCGGCGGCAACTTAAGGTATAATGTTTTTGAATGTCGGATTCGGCAGCCGTTTGGAAAATATGCGTTACGTGGTCATCGTCGAAAAAGGGGAAAGAAGTTTTGGCGCTTATGTGCCGGATTTACCTGGTTGTGTGGCGATTGCTGAAACGCAGGAAGAAGTTTTGCAGTTAATTCAAGAGGCGATTGAATTTCATCTGGAAGGTTTACGCGAAAACGGCGAACCGATTCCGCCGCCAAACTCTCATATTGAATATGTCGAAGTCCTCGCCGCCGCATAAAACTCTATGGAAATCGAGATAGCCGTTGCCGTTTTAATCCTCTTCGCACTGGTTTTTCTGGCGACGATCGATATGGCTTTCACGCAGTTGTCGGACGTTTCCCTGCGCCGTCTTTCGACCGACACGGAAGAAAAGCCGCAATCGCGCTCGACGGTTTTTCTGCGCGAGATTCTGGAAAATCGCCCGCGTTTTCGTTTTGCGCTGTCGGCGGCGATTCAGATTCTGCTGATTATTTTTTCGGTACTGGTCACGCTGATTGTCTTTAATTTTTATCAGAGCTCCGGCGCGCTCCTGATTTATTCTCTCCTTATCGGCTTGGTTTTATCCGGCATTTTCCGGCAGTTTATCCCGCGCCTGCTGACTCTGAACAACCCGGAAGGTAAGCTTATGATGCTGCTTCCTTTAGTGCGCCCGCTTTACAGCGTAATGTCTTTTTTAGCCGACCCGTTCTCCGGCTTTATGCGCGATAAGGAACAGCAAAATCTGGAAACCTCGATTACGCCGAGCGCGACCGAGGAAAGAGACGAAGACAACACCGAAAACATCCAGGCGCTGATCGAAGTCGGCGAGGCGGAAGGCATTATCGAGGAACGCGACCGCGAGCTGATCGAAACGATGTTCGAGTTTTCGGAAACGCGCGCGGGCGAGATTATGACGCCGCGCACCGAGATTTGCGCGCTGCCGATAAACGCCACCGTCAGGCAGGCGCGCGATTTGATTATCGCGGAAAAATATTCGCGCATTCCGGTTTACCGCGAGCGCATCGAGAATATCGAGGGCGTGATTTACGTCCGCGATTTGCTGATAGCGTGGTCGGAAGGCAAGGAAAACGAAACCATCGAAAATCTTCTGCGCCCACCGCTGTTCGTGCCCGAAACCAAGCCTGCCGACGAGCTTTTGAGAAGTATGCAGAGCAGCCACACGCAGCTGGCGGTCGTGATTGACGAATACGGCGGCGTCGCCGGTCTGGTAACGGTCGAAGACATTCTGGAAGAAATCGTCGGCGAAATCGAGGACGAAGACACCGAGCAGGAAGAAATCATCGAAATTATCGAAGGCGAAGACGGCTATTTCGACGTGCTCGGCTCGACCGAGATTCACAAAATCGAGCGTCTTTTCGGTATGGAAATCGAGGACGAGGATTTTACGACGATTGCCGGACTGGTGACGAGCGAGGTCGGCTATGTGCCGAAACCGCACGAAAAGCTCGCCCTGCACGGCTTGAGCGTGGAAATCCTGCGCGCCGACGAAAAACGCATCAATCTGCTGCGCCTGCGCAGGGCGACCGAAACGCCGGACGGCGAAGAGGAAATAAGCTAGAAACAATCGCTTTCGTCAGAAAATCGCTTGCTTATGATTGAAAAGCAACTGCTGTTAAACCGGAAACTATTGCTGTTGAGCGAAAAGCGGCGACTGTTGAACCGATGGCTATTGCTGTTGAATGAAAAGCAGTTGCTGTTAAACCAAAATCAATTACTTTCAAGCTAAAAGCAATTGATTTTATGTTAATTGTTTGTGCGGGTCGCTATAAAACAGGCTTTCCAACCTATTTACTTTTGTAAAACGATTCGTTAGAATGAGCGGGTAAAACTCTTTTACAAAATTACCTGAAATACAATCCTGAAAATTTCATACACTTCCCTTTTTAAGCTTTCAGGTTGCAGTATATCGCGGAATTAATTACATAATTTGCCGTTTGGGTTATAAAAACAAGCATTTATCGGGCTTTCAGTCCGGACGGGCGAGCGGGCTGGCGGTTGATTGGTTCAATCATTTTGTCAGGTTGACGAAATTTCCAGAAGATGTCGGACGAAACATTAAAATCATTAACCGAAAACGACGTGCGGTTCGGCTCGGTCATTAATCAGATAACCGTCGGCATCGTCGAGTGCGACCTGACGGGACGACTGGTTATCGCCAACGATAAATTCTGCGAAATCATCGACTACCCGCGCGAAGAACTGCTCGGCAAGCACATCTCCGAGCTGACTCCGCCCGACGATTTGCCGCAAAGTCTGAAGCTTTTTCAAAAATGCGTGGCTGACGGCGCGGCTTTTACCCTCGAAAAACGTTATGTTCGCAAAGACGGCGCCGAGGTCTGGGTCAAAAACAGCGTTTCGCTTTTGCGCGACGCGGCGGGCAAGCCGCAATACGTGATGGCGGTCGTCATCGACATTACCGCCGAAAAACTTGCTCAAACCGCGCTGCTTCAATCCGAGCAGCGTTATCGCGCCTTAATCGACGCTTCGGCGCAGGTAATTCTGACGATGAGCGCCGACGGCAGCCGCGATTTGCACCGGCAATGGTTTTCCAGATTGACCGGCATTCCCGCCGAAGAATTGCAGGGAAATAAATACCTCGACGTCATTCACCCTGACGACCGCCGGTATCTGCAAAAGGTGATGTCGCAGCTGACGCAAAATCCCGCGCCTTACGAAGTCGAGCTGCGCCTGCTCCCGAAGAACAGCGAAAATTACCGCTTCTACAATCTGCGCGGCGTTCCCATCTTTCAAGCCGACGGCGCTTTGCAGGAATGGATCGGCGCGGTCACCGACATTACCGAGCGCAAGGAAGCGGAAATCGCCCGCCGTCAAATCGATAAAACAAAAGCGCACCTGGCGGCGATTATCGAATCGTCCGACGATGCCATTATCGGCAAGGATTTAAACAGCATCATTACGAGCTGGAATAAAGGCGCGGAAAAAATATTCGGTTACGCGGCGGAAGAAGCCCTCGGAAAATCGGTGACGATGCTGATGGCGCCGAACCGCAGGGAGGAAGAACCGCAAATCCTCGGACGCATCAAGCGCGGCGAAAGCATCGAGCATTTTGAAACCCGCCGCGTCCGCAAAGACGGCGCGGAGATTGATATTTCGCTGACCGTCTCGCCGATTCGCGACGACGACGGCAATATCATCGGCGCGTCGAAAATCGCGCGCGACATCACCGAGCGCAAAGAAGCCGAAGAAGCGCTGCGCGAAAGCCAGGCGATTTTGTCGCTCTCGATGCGCAGCAGCCGGATGGGCGCGTGGGTGCAGGACATTAAAACCGATTACATTTGGTGGAGCGAGGAACTGGAAGAAATTTTCGGGCTGGAAAAGGGCAGCTTTTCCAGCAACCGGAAAGGCTTTTACGAATTCGTTCACCCGGACGACCGCCGCCGAATACTCGAAGAAGTCCAGCAAGCCATCGGCGAACGGAGAGATTACACAATCGAATTTCGCTTTCTGCACACGGACGGCAGCGTGCGCTGGATGGAAGGACGCGGGCAGGCTTTTTATTCGGAAAAGGGCGAGGTCGTCAGGCTCTACGGCATCGGCATCGATATTACCGAGCGCCGGCAGATTCAGGAACAGCTTCTCAAAAGCGAGCGCCGCGCGGCGGAAGATTATCAGGCGCTGCTGTCGCGCATCGTGCCGCTGGCGCAAACGCTCGGCACGGCGCGCGATTTGATTTCCATTTACCGTTCGGTCAACGAATTCGTCCGTACCTCGACGCCGTGCAACGCGTTTTTCGTATCGTTTTATGACGCGCAGAACAATTTGCGCACGGCGGCTTACGTCTGCGGCGAAGAAGGCGAAGTCGATGTTTCGACGCTACCGCCGATGCTTCTGACCGAAGACGGCGGACCTAATTCGCAAGCCGTCTTTCAAAAGAAATCCGTCATCGTCAATCGCTATATGGATTTGATGAAAGACCGCCCGCACGTCATTTTGCAGGAAGACGGCATCGACCCGATGTCATCCCTGGTCGTGCCGATGACGGTGATGAACCGCATTATCGGCACGCTCGAAGTCCAGGCGTATGAAAACGACGCTTTCACGCAGGAACACGTCGTCGCGCTGGAAATGGTCGGCAATCTCGCCGCCGTCGCCATCGAAAACGTCCGGCTTCTGCAGGTCGAAGAACGCGCCCGCCAGGAAGCCGAGACCGCCAATCGCGCGAAAGACGAATTTCTCTCGGTTCTCTCGCACGAGCTGCGCACGCCTCTGAATTCGATGTTCGGCTGGACGCGAATGCTGCGCTCCGGCATTCTGGACGAAGAGAAAACGCGCCAGGCGGTCGAGGTGATCGAGCGCAACGTCCGCCTGCAAAACAGCCTTATCGAAGATATGCTCGACGTTTCGCGCATCATCACCGGCAAAATGCGGATTGAAAAAGACGAGACGGATTTTGCGGCGCTCGTCAAATCGACGGTCGAAGCCGCGCGTCCGCAGGCTGAACAGAAAAAAGTCTCGCTCGTCTTTAATTCCGATGCCGATTCATACGTTCTGCTCGGCGACGAAGTCCGGCTTCAGCAAATCGTCAGCAATCTGATTAACAATGCCGTTAAATTTACGCCCGAAGACGGCGCGGTGATTTTGAATTTATCGACCACCGACGCCGGTTCCGTTTTATTAAACGTCACGGACACCGGCATCGGCATCGAGCCGGATTTTCTGCCGCAGATTTTTGACCGTTTCCGCCAAGCCGACAGCACCACGCGGCGCACGCACAGCGGTCTGGGTCTGGGCTTAACGATTGTGCGGCATTTGACGGAGCTGCATGGCGGGCGCGTCAGCGCCGAAAGCGAAGGAATCGGAAAAGGCGCGAGCTTTACCATCGAGCTGCCGCTTTTGCCGAAACCGCAAGGCGATTTGATTAATAGCATCGCGGCGACCGGAAACGACACCGGATTTTCGCTGAAAGGCTCGCGGATTCTGCTGGTCGACGACGATTGCGACGCGATGGTTCCGCTGCAAATTATTCTGGAAACGCGCGAAGCCGAAGTTTTGTGCGCTTCGTCGGTGACGGAGGCGCTGGAAAAGCTTTCTGCCGATAAATTCAATCTGCTGGTCAGCGATATCGGAATGCCGGAAATGGACGGCTACGATTTGATAACGGCGCTGCGGAAAATGGACAACTCGACAAATCGCGATATTCCGGCAATTGCGCTGACGGCTTATGCCTCGATGCAGGATAAACGGCGCGCTTTGATGAGCGGTTTTCAACATCACTTCGCCAAACCGCTCGATTTTGAGCAATTTTTAGCGACCGTCTGCTCGCTGATTGCGCATTCGAAAAACGGATGATTCAGGATTCGGGATTAAAAATTCAGAACTTGAGTCGTCAATCCCGAATCTCGAATCCGGAAATTTGAATCTCTTTAACTATGGAAACCGCCGAAAATTCAAAACAATCGACCGAAATAATCTGCGAATCCTGCGGCGAAAATTTCGCCTGCGGCGCAAAATCCGAAAAATGTTGGTGTTTCGGACTTGAATTAAACAGTGAAACTCTGGCAAAATTAAAGCTGGACTTCCAAAGCTGTCTCTGCCGGCAGTGTCTGGAAAAAATTCAACCACCTAACCTAGCTCTGACAGGAAAGGCAATAACTACAAATGAACTTTAAATTTACCGACCCGCGGAAGGTTGGAAAATCTTTGTCTCCGAAACAAATCGAACAGCTTAACCGTTGGGAAAAAGAACGCGCCGACGGCAAATGGTTCTGGATTTTTAAACGCGCTTCGGCGTGGCTGGTGAGCGTCATTCTGATGTTCGGCGCGGCAAATTATTTTGCGGCTGAAACCATTAGTTTCGGCGGCAGCCAGATTGTCGTCGCTGCTTTCATGTTCGGCGGTTTCTTTATCGGCTCGATAATGGAATGGGCGAAGATGGAAGAGCTGTACGAAACCAGTTCGCTGACCACCGATTAGCTGACCTTCTGCAAATTCTTATAAAACTTAGCAATTAAACCAACGGGATTTATCGCTTAAATTCCGGCGATCGAGCTGCGTCAAAGCTTCAATCGGGGCTGCAAAATATTTTGCAGCCTTTTGCTTTGCAATTTTTCGGAAATTCCAAAATAATCTTTTTATGGCGAAAAAGAAAAGCAGGTTCTTGAGCGGCAAGCGGATCGACCCGACGCCGATTGATAAAAATACGGCTCTGGCGGATTTGGTCGACGAATCTTTTATGGCGTATAACGCGGCGCGGCTGCGCGAGGCGTGCCAGCTTTTTACCAAAAAAATGCTTGAGCCGGACGTGACCATCGGCGTCACTCTGACCGGCGCGCTGACGCCCGCCGGGTTGGGAATTTCCGCGCTGATTCCTTTGATTCAAGCTGGATTTATCGACTGGATTATCTCGACCGGCGCGAATCTCTATCACGACACGCATTTCGGCATCGGCTTATCCCTGCATCAGGGCGACGCGAAACTCGACGACCGCGTTTTGCGCGAGGAAGAAGTCGTGCGGATTTTCGACATCTTTTTCGATTATTCGGTCTTGCTCGACACCGACGAATTTTTTCGCCGCCTCATCGAAGGCGAAGAATTTCAGAAAACGATGAGTTCGGCTGAATTTCATTATCTGTGCGGAAAATACATCCGCGAGCGCGAAAACAGGCTCGGCATCAAAAATAAATCGCTGCTCGCGACCGCTTACGAGTACGGCGTTCCGATTTACACGTCTTCGCCGGGCGATTCGTCAATCGGAATGAACATCGCCGCGAAAGAGCTGCAAGGCGGAAAGCTCATTCTAAATCCGAATCTCGACGTTAACGAAACCGCTTCCATCGTTCTGGCGGCGAAACGCGGCGAAATTCACGGCGATACAAATGAAGGCGGAAAATCCGCGATATTTATCTTAGGCGGCGGCAGCCCGAAAAATTTCGCGCTGCAAACCGAGCCGCAGATTCAGGAAGTCCTGGGCATCGACGAAAAAGGTCACGATTATTTTTTGCAGGTCACGGACGCGCGCCCCGACACGGGCGGATTGAGCGGCGCGACTCCGGCTGAAGCCGTCAGCTGGGGCAAAGTCGACCCCGATAAATTGCCCGACGCCGTCGTCTGCTACGTCGATTCGACCGTCGCGCTGCCGGTTTTGACCGCTTACGCGCTGGCGCGCCACGAGCCGCGCGAGCCGAAACGGCTTTACGAACGCCGCGAGGAATTTATGAATCTGCTCAGGAAGGAATACGAGAAATCGACGCGCAGATAATTCTTAACCACAAAGACGCTAGGAGCAGCGCAAAGGCTTTATTCTATTTTTTTCTTAGCGTTTTTGTGTTTTGGTGTTGAAAATATCATATGAAACTAATTGCCGAACTAAACAGCGAAAAACACGCGGTCGAATTTAAACGCGACGGCGAAAAAATTTCCGCCTCGGTGGACGGGCGCGAATACGCTCTGGAAGCGTCGGAAGTCGAGCCGGACGTTTATCTTTTAAAACACGAAAATCAAATTTTTCAGATTTACGTTTCGCCGAACGAACCGGCTGTCGTTGACCTGGGAAATCATTCGTTTGAAATAAAAATCTCCGACCCGAAACGCCTGCGAAGCGCGGGCAGCGCAGCGGGCAGCGCCGACGGCACAATCGAAATAAAAACTGCGATGCCCGGCAAAGTCGTGCGCATTCTCGCCGAACAGGGCGCGGAAATCAAACAGGGCGAAAGCGTTCTGGTGGTCGAAGCGATGAAGATGCAGAACGAAATGAAATCGCCGAAAGACGGAACGGTCAAAGAAATTCGCGTCGCCGAAGGCGCGACCGTCAATGCCGGCGACGTGCTGGCGATTATCGAGTAGAGATGGAATCTTTTTCAAGATTTTTTCTTCGCGCTCGGTAAAATTTCAAAATAAAAATATGCAGAAATTTTTCTTTTTTATCCTTATACTTTTCTGTCTCAGCTTTTCGATTTCGTCCTGCCAAAGCGTCCGGCAAATCGAGATTTCGTCTAACGCTTCGAATGCAGCGGCGCAAAATTCAAAAAAAGAGCCGCAGCAAAAAGCCGAAGCCATTCAGGTCACGCCGAAAGAAGAAAATCCCGGCGAACAAAATAAATCGGCGACCGATTCCGCACCGCAGACTTCTGCTTCCGGCGAAAAATTTGAAAACCGCTGCGGCTGGTTCAGCAATCCGACGCCCGCTAACGCGTCGCTCGAAGATAAGGACGGCGAATGGATTATCGGCGTTCAGGGCGGCTATCAAGCCGAAGGCGATTATCCCGATTTTGACGACGATAAATGGGTGAAAACCAATGTCAATTACGGCTACGGCTGCGCTTGTCTGAAAGTTACCGTCGATTATAAAACTCACAGAATCCTGAAAATTGCCGGCGCGACGGCGAAACCGCTGGCGACTTGTCGTCAAGACCCGGCATTAAAAGAGCCGAATTAGAGAGACAAATTTTACTCGATGAAAGACTTAAAACCGCATCTGAAGACGGAAAATTTTCAAACCTACGCGCCGGAAAACCTGAAAATTCTACTCTGGGATATTGACGGAACTTTAATGCGCTCGACCACGCAGGGCGCATATAAGGAATATTTTGCGCGGACGATGCGGCAGATTTTCGGCAGCGCGGGCAAGCTCGAAACGATGCAGGTTTCGGGAATGACCGACACGCAGATTATCTATGAAGCTCTGCGCGACGAAGGCTTTACGCCGGAACAAATTTTCGCGCGGAAAGAAGATTTATTGAAGATTTTTAAAAGCGAAATGACCGCTGTGCTCAGGAAAAAC
Organism: Pyrinomonadaceae bacterium; assembly: GCA_036388635.1. GTDB lineage: Bacteria > Acidobacteriota > Blastocatellia > Pyrinomonadales > Pyrinomonadaceae > JALZHR01. The sequence continues at coordinate 734 of DASVRL010000338.1, read as the reverse complement.
GGCGAGCCGTATGAAGTTTTAGACGGCGCACGCGAGATTTTAGACGAAACCGAGCAGAATCCGCGATTCATCAACGCGCTTTTAACCGGAAATCTTTCGGTCGCCGCAGAAATCAAACTGAAATCCGTCAATCTCTGGCGTTATTTTGAAAACGCGCCGAACGCCTTCGGCGAAATTTCGCACGACCGCCGCGAGCTGGCGACAGAAGCCGGAAAGCTTTTCAACGATTTTTATAAATTCGATTTCAGGTCGCAACAATTCATCGTCATCGGCGACACGCCGAATGATATCGCCTGCGCCCGCGCTTTTCGCGCCAAAGCCGTCGCCGTCGCCACCGGCAGAAATCACCCGCCGCAGGAATTAGCCGCTTGCGAGCCGGACGTTTTGCTCGAAGATCTGCGGGACACGAAAACGGTTCTGGAGATTTTGGAAAATTTATAATTTCGCCGCGCAGTATTTACAAAAAACCGCGTCCGAGTCGTGACCTGCGGCGTGACATTCGGGACAAACCTGCGTGGAAACGGTTTTCGTCGTTCGCGAAAGCTCCGCCGTCACGATTCCGGTCGGAACGGCGATAATCGCGTAGCCGATTATCATCACCACCGAGGCGAGCGTTTTTCCGAGCGCGGTTTTCGGAGACAAATCGCCGTAACCGACCGTCGTTAAGGTCACAATCGCCCAGTAAATGCTGGTCGGAATGTCCGTAAAGCCGTTTTCTTCGCCCTCGACCACGT
>DASVRL010000337.1:0-43110 GCA_036388635.1 Pyrinomonadaceae bacterium | reverse complement strand
AGTAAATTGAATTTACTAACTAGTGAACGTGCTTTTCCTGCATAAAACGAACAATTTTGCATCGGATTAATGCAGATTTTTAATTTCTATTTGCGTTTATGTGCGTCAGTCTGCGGTTTCATTTTCCTGAAATCTTCGATTTATCAAGCCGGCGACAAAGCCCGCGCCGAAGCCGTTGTCGATATTAACGACCGTCACGTTTGAGGCGCAGGAATTGAGCATTCCCAGCAGCGCGGCAACGCCGCCGAACGATGCGCCGTAGCCGATGCTGGTCGGGACGGCAATGACCGGAACTTTGACCAGACCGCCGACGACCGACGGCAGCGCGCCTTCCATTCCCGCCGCGACGACCACCACGCGCGCGTTCTGCAAAATCTCTCTTTCCGATAAAATCCGGTGAATTCCGGCAACGCCGGCGTCCCAGATTCTTTTGACGCGATTGCCCATCGTTTCCGCCGTCAGCGCGGCTTCTTCGGCGACGGGAATATCGCTCGTGCCGGCGGTGACGACGGCGATTTCGCCCACGCCGCGCTCGGTCTGGTCGCGCCGGACGCGAATCAATTTTGCCGATTCGTGCCATTCCGCCTCGGTGTAAACATTGCGAATCTCGCCAAAAGTGTCGACGTCGGTGCGCGTTATCAAAACGTTCGGCGAGCGCGCAATGAGCTTTTCAAAAATCCCGACGACCTGCTCGCGCGTTTTTCCCTGCCCGAAAATCACTTCGGGAAAACCCTGCCGCTCGGCGCGGGCGTGGTCGACCTTTGCGTAACCGATATTTTCGTAAGACAGATTTTTCAGCCGCTCGGCGGCGTCGGCAAGCGGCGTTTCGCCCTTCGCGTGCGCGAGCAGAATTTCCTCGATTTCCTTCTGGTTCATAAAATCAGTTTACGGTTTCGCGGCGAAAAGTAAAAAGCGGCGAATTTCATTTCGGCTTACTTCATATTTTTAAGATTTTTATAGTTTTCTAATTTGAATTGATATATATTGAAATCTCAAACCCGACTTTTTAAGCCCTCAGTAAATACTATGAAACAACTTTTGTCAGTCGCTTTTGTGCGGAAGTTTATCCGGCTCGGCGTTTGTCTAATCCTGCTATCGCTCGCCCTGTCATTCAATGCATACGGCGGTTTTCTTTACGTTTACAATGAGACAGGCAACAGCATCTACGGCTATTCGGTCAACGAAAGAACCGGCGCGCTGACGCCACTCGCGGGCTTTCCACTTGCCGTCGCCGGCACGGGCGGACCTCTGTTCTCCAGCGAGTCGATGAATATCGATGCGGTAAATAAACGCTTGTATGTCATCGCCGACGGTGCTAACACGGTCAATGTCTTTTCGATTAATCCGCTCACCGGCGCATTGAGCGCTCTGCCTTTTTCTCCGATTCTTTTGCCCAATGGTCTGCATATTTCGGTGAAAGTGAATCCGACAGGCTCGCTTATAGCTGTTGATGACGAAGAACACCACGCCACATACATTTATGTGATTACGCCGACTTCGGCTACTCTCGCTCAGACCATTCCGTTTACCAGTTTTAGCAACCGCGAGTCGGGTTTCAGCCGCGACGGAAACTATTTTTACCGGAGTTCTTGCTGCACCATCGGTTTCAGCGGGTTTAGCATCAACGCGGCGACCGGCATCGCCACGCTGCTTCCCGGTTCGCCGTTCAGACCGACCGCCGGTATGGGATTTGAAACCGATTCGCAGGGCAGAATTTTCGGGGTGAGTACTGACTCTCTTATGGACATCGACGTCCGCGTTTTTACGACTAATCAAGGCGTTCCGACATTAGTCGACCAGGAGTCGTTCGACTACAGAGCAATAGCTGACGGTGCTCTGCACCCAAGCGGAAAGTTCTACACCTTCGCCGAACGGAGTTTTAATAGTGTTCAATCCGTGCAAATTGACGGCGACGGTGCAAATACGACCTTAACGGCAATTTTTCCGGCTGTCGCGGCTCGCGGCTTTTCAACTAACGCACTGGTTTTTAATCAGGCGGGAAACTTTCTGTTTACTACCAACCAGGAGGCGCGCAATATTACGACGTTTAACTTTAACAGAGAGACGGGCGTTCCGACTTTCAATAACGTGCAGCCTGTCGGCACAAACGGAGATGGGCAGGCGCCCGGCATCGCGTATCTGCCGACGGGCATCGCCGTTTTCCTGAGCGGCAGAGTGACCGACGCCAATGGAAGACCAATTTCGGGCGCTGTTATTACGGCGACCAGCCCGCAGGACGGAATCGTTCACACGGCGCGGACGAATCCATTCGGATATTACACTTTTGAAGAGTTGATTACGGGCAGAACTTACACGCTCGAAATCAGGCAGAAACAATTCGCTTTTGCAACGCAGACATTTACGCCGAATCAGGAATTTAACGAACTGAATTTCACGGCTGCGCCATAAAGAAAAACGCGCGCCTTTTTAAATAGAACAACTTCGGCTTTGCCTCAAGAGTGCTTGATTTCGGACTTTTGGCGCAAAGCCGATTTTTGTCTTATTTGTGACATTCGCGCAAAAAAGTGTAGAGTAAAAATCTATATGGAATTGACGGTCGCCCTGACGGGCGCATCAGGCACGATTTACGCTTACCGCACGTTGCAGCTTTTAGCGGAAAGCGGCGCGGTTTCGCAAGTGAATTTGATAATGTCCGGCACGTCCGCCACGGTCGCGCAGGTCGAAACGGGCGCAAATTTGCGCGAGCCGAACGCCGAAAAAATCAACGAATGGCTCGGTTTGGAGAAAGATTCCAAATTTATACGCTTCTGGCGATTGGATAATCTGGCGGCGAAACCCGCGTCCGGCTCCTACCGGCAGGAAGGAATGATAATCGTGCCGTGTTCGATGGGAACGCTCGGCGCCATCGCTTCGGGCGCCGGCGCAAACCTGATACATCGCGCGGCGGACGTGACTTTAAAAGAAGGCAGAAAGCTCGTTTTAGTTCCGCGCGAAACGCCGTATAACGCGATTCACTTGGAAAATATGCTGCGCCTGGCGCGCGCCGGAGCGCGAATTTTGCCCGCCAGTCCCGGCTTTTATCATCGTCCGCAGACGATTAACGAGCTGGTCGACCACCTGTGTTACCGCATTTTAGACCAGTTCGGAATTCCGCATTCCAAAAAATCGCAATGGACGGGCGACGAAGTTCCGCAGGGAGAATAATTAATGAAAATTTTGAAAAATCGAAAAATATTTCTTACTTTTTTTCTTTTAATCTGCGGCGTTTCCGGTGCGCTTTCGCAGGAAAGAAAAGTGCTTCCCGCCGACGAAGGCAAAACGGACGCTTCGTTCAGAGCCTTTCGCGAAAAAACTCTGGAAGCGGCGCGGCGGCGCGACGTGAAATATATTCTGAGCATCGTCGACGCGAACATCCAAAACACTTTCGGCGACAGCAACGGCGTCGCCGAATTCAAGAAAATGTGGAAATTGAGCAGCCCGCAGAGCGAATTCTGGGATGAATTCATCACCGTTCTGACCAACGGCGGCGCATTTTTCAAGCGGGCGGGCGCGCCGAAAAAACAGATTTTTCAAGCTCCTTACACGTTCACCGAGTTTCCCGAAGATTTGGACGCCATCGAGCATCAAACTATTTTCGGCAACAACGTAAATTTAAGAAGCAAACCGGAAAAAAGCGCGCCGGTTGTCGCCAGTCTTTCTTACAACATCGTCAAAGTCGATTTTGAAAATTCCGTCAAACACGAAAGCAAGGAAGGCAAATACCTGTGGCTGAAAGTCGAAACGCTCGGCGGCAAAAAAGGTTTCGTCGACGCCAGATACGTCCGCAGCCCCGTTGATTACCGCGCCGTTTTTGAAAAGCGAAACGGCAGCTGGAAGCTGGTGACTTTCATCGCCGGAGATTAAAATTTTATGGCAAGCACGGTCGAAAGATTTTCCAATCGCGTCGAAAATTACGTCAAATATCGCCCGACCTATCCGCCGGAAGTTTTGCGGTTTCTGCAAAGCGAATTAAATCTGCAAATCGATTCCGTCATCGCCGACGTCGGTTCGGGAACGGGAATTTCGACGAAAATTTTTCTCGAAAACGGCAACATCGTTTACGGCGTCGAGCCGAACGCGGCGATGCGCGCGGCGGCGGAAGATTTTCTAAAAAATTTTCCGAATTTCAAAAGCATCGACGGAACGTCGGAAAACACGACGCTTTCCGACAATTCGATTGATTTCGTCACGGCGGCGCAGGCGTTTCACTGGTTCGACGCGAAAAAGGCGCGGAAAGAATTTAAGCGAATCTTAAAGCCTGCGGGCTGCGTCGTTCTAATTTGGAACGAGCGCCAGATCGATACGAACGAATTCCTGCGCGAGTATGAAAAATTTCTTTTGGAATTCGGAACCGACTATGCCAAAGTGCGCCACGATTATCTGCCGAAAGAAAAACTCGGCGACTTTTTTCCGAACGGATTTCAGAGCGCGACTTTTAAAAACTCGCAGATTTTCGACTTTGAAGGCTTAAAGGGCAGAGTGCTTTCTTCCTCGTATATGCCGAGCGAACGGGACGCGCGTTACGCGGAAATGACAAAATCGCTCTCCGGCATTTTTACCAAACACTCGGAAAACGGTAGAATAGCAGTTTTATACGACACCAACGTCTATTACGGAAAACTTTAACGAGAAGATTTATTTATGGAAGCAAAAGCAGAAACCAGAACCATCAGCGTCGCGCATTCACCGGATTCAGACGACGCGTTTATGTTTTACGGTCTGGCGACAAACAAGCTCGACACGGGCAATCTGAAATTCGAGCATACTTTGAAAGACATTCAATCCTTAAACGAAGATGCGAAAAACGGCGTTTTCGACGTGACGGCGATCAGCTTTCACGCCTTTGCTTACGTCGCCGATAAATACGCGCTGCTTCCGCACGGCGCGAGCATCGGCGACAAATACGGTCCGATTCTCGTTTCGCGTGAGCCGCGCAAAGCCGAAGACATCTCGAAAATGAAAATCGCCGTGCCGGGCGAGCTGACCAGCGCGTTTCTGGCGCTCAGGATTTACAATCAGGATTTTGAATACACCATCGTCCCGTTCGACCAAATTATCGACGAAGTAAAACGCGGAAAGGCGGACGCCGGTCTTTTGATTCACGAAGGACAGCTTTTCTACAAGCAGGTCGGGCTCGACAAAGTTCTCGATTTAGGCGAATGGTGGTTTGAGAAAACCGGTTTGCCGCTGCCGATGGGCGGCAATGTCATCCGGCGCGATCTGGGCGAAGATTTGATGCGGCAGGTTTCCAAATATCTGCGCCAGAGCATTCAATATTCGATGCAGAACCGCGAAGACGCGCTCGCCTACGCGATGCAGTTTGCGCGCGATATGCAGCCGGAGCTTGCCGACCGCTTTGTCGCGATGTGGGTCAACGATTTGACGCTTGATTACGGCGAGCGCGGGCGCGAAGGCGTAAAACGCCTGCTGCAGGAAGGTTTCGACAAAGGCATTATTCCGAACCGGGTCGAAATCGAATTCGTCGAAGGCTAACCTCGAAAATGCAAACAAACCGAAAACGGAAAACGGAAAATGAAATCACGCTCTGAATTTTCCGTTTTCCGTTTCGCCCTTCCTTTTTAGAAACATCTTTTCGCGGGTTTCCGGCATCTATTTTTTAACTTCTATTCAAGAGGAAAAAAGATGAAAAAGTTCAAATTCTTTTTATTGACGGCGATTGTTTGTCTGGCGGCTTTCGGCGCTGTGGCGGCGCAGGATTCAATCGTGAAAACCAATCTCAGCCAGGCGGAAATCGACCGTATCGTCAAAAACTTTACGACCAAGGAAGGCGAGTTTCGCGCCGCTCTGACGCAGTATGTTTTTAATCGCAGCGCGTCGATTTCGACCATCGGGCTGGGCGGAAATATTACCGGCACCTATCGCCGCGATTCGTTTATGAGCATTACGCCCGAGGGCGAGCGCCGCGAAAAAATTCTTTTCGCGCCGATTTCGACGCTGACCGAAATCAGCGTGACGCCCGAAGATTTGGAAGATTTGGGCGGCGTTAATCCTTTCGCGCTGGAGCCTTCGGTCGTTCATCTTTACAATTTTACATACGTCGGCAAGGAAAAAATCGACGAGCTGGATTTGTATGTTTTCGACGTCGCGCCGAAGGTGATGCCCGACCCGAAAAAAACCAAACAGCGTTTTTTCATCGGCAGAATCTGGATTGACGACCAGGATTTGCAGATGGTTAAATCCAAAGGCAAAGCCATTCCCGAAACCAAGCAAAACAAATTTCCGGTCGTCGAAACCTTGCGCATCAACATTGACGGAAAATACTGGTTTCCCGCCGATTCGCGCTCGGACGACGAACTGGTTTTCGATAATGGAAATGTCGTAAAAATGAAAGTCCGCGTCAAATACACAAACTATCGACAAGGAAAAAGCGAGGTTAAAATTCTTGACGACGTCGAAGAAGTCAAGGAAGAAACGAAACCGAGCCCAAGCCCAACACCGGCACCGGCGCCGACACCGAAAAAACCGTAATCAAACGGAAAACTGAAAACGGAAAACGGAAAATGCGAAAAGGAAACTTCAATTTTCCGTTTTCCGTTTTCAGTTTTCCGCCGCCAGCTCTTCGGCAATCACCGCCCGCGTCCTTTTCAATAAATTCATCAAATCGTTTTCCGCCGACAAATTTTTGGTTTCAATCGGCGGCAGCAGAACCATCTCGATTGTTCCCGGATGAGCCGCGCCCGTTTTTTTGCCCATCATCCAATCCGTGTTTTTTATCGCCACCGGAACAATCGTCGCTTCGGTTTGCAGCGCCAGGTGAAACGCGCCTTTTTTGAACGGCAAAAGCTCGCCTCGCCTTGCCCGCGTTCCTTCGGCAAAAACGCCGAACGAATAGCCGCTTTCCAAAACCTCTCTCGCTTTCTGCATCGAGCGGCGCGATTGTTCGGCGTCGCTGCGGTCGATCGCGATGATGTTGACGAAATTCATTCCCTGACCGAGAACCGGCACTTTCAAAAGCTCTCGTTTCGCGACCAGACCGATTCGATGCCCGGTGCAGGCAAACAGCGTCGCCGTATCGAGATACGAGCGATGATTCGAGATAAAAACGTAATTTTCGTTCCGTTTTATATTTTCCAGCCCGCGCACCTCGACGCGCCCGCCGCACGCCTTGAGCCACGTTCTCGCGCCCCAGCTCGCCAGCGGATACAGCCATTTCCGGCGATTGATAAGCCACAGAAAAACGAGCGCCGGCGCGGCGATGAATAAAAGCAGAACGGCGGCGACCAGCCAGCCGTAGTAATAACGCAGTTTTCCGGCGGCGCGCGATTCTGTGCTAAACTTTTCGACGGGAAAAACAATTTTTTGATTCTGCTCAATCAATTCCGCGAAAGGTTTATTAGCTAAATGTTCTGGCATCTGTTTCGTACGATTTTTTTGTCTCTGCTGGTCGTCTGCGCTCTGATTTTAACGCCTGTCGCGGCGCAAAAGAAAGACCGCAGGGCGAAAAAAGAAGAAGTAAAACTAGAAATTCCCGCGCCGAAAGCGGTTCTCGGCTTTCACCCGACCGACGAGAAAACCATCGCCGACTGGTCGCAGATTACAAATTATTTCGCCCGGCTCGACGCGGCGAGCAACCGCGTCAAGGTCGAAACCCTGGGCGAAACGACTTTGAAAAAACCTTTTATCGTCGCTTTTATCTCAGCCGAAGAAAACATCCGAAATGTCGATAAATACAGGGAAATCAACGCCAAGCTCGCCGACCCGCGAAAAATCAAAGACAACGCCGAACTCGAAAATTTAATTGCGCGCGGCAAAACAATCGTCTCGATTTCCTGCTCGATTCACTCGACGGAAATCGTCGCCTCGCAGATGTCGATGAATCTCGCCTTTGAACTGGCAACGGCTGAGGACGCGGAGACAAAAGAAATTCTGCAAAACACGATTTTGATGCTGATTCCTTCGGCAAACCCGGACGGCATCGACATCGTCGCCGACTGGTACCGGAAAACTTTGGGAACGCCTTATGAAGGCTCTAATCCGCCGGAGCTTTATCACTTTTACGCCGGGCACGACAACAACCGCGACTGGTTTATGATGAATCTCGCCGAAACTCGTCTGGTCACGAAGCTTTTCTGGCAGCAATGGTTTCCGCAGATTGTTTACGACGTGCATCAGATGGGACAAAACGGCGCGCGCTTCGTCATCCCGCCTTTTTTCGACCCGCCGAATCCGAATATTCCGCCGCTCGTTCTGCGCGAGGTCGGTTTAATCGGCTACAAAATGGCGGCTGATTTGCAGGCGAAAAACGTCGCGGGCGTGGCGACGAACACGACCTTCGACACGTGGTGGCACGGCGGTTTTCGCTCCGCGCCGTATTACCACAACTCGATCGGAATTTTGTCGGAGGCGGCGAGCGCCAACCTGATGTCGCCCGTCCGCATCACCGAAGAAAAAATGCGCGACCGGCGCGAGCGCGGGCTTGCTTCGCCGTTTGAATATTCGACCGCGCAGCCGAACCCGTGGCGTCCGAACGTCTGGAGTCCGCGCGAGATTGCCGGAATCGAGATGATTGCCTCGCGCTCGCTTTTGCAGATGGCTTCGAAATTCCGCGCCAATTACCTGCGGAATTTCGCCGGGCTGAACCGCTTTAGTGCGCAAACCGGCGCGAATCCGTCGCAGCCGCTTGCCTACGTGATTTTCGCCGGGCAGGCGCGCGAAGAAATCGTCGCGCGTTTTCTGGAAATTCTGATGTGGCAGGGCATCGAGGTTTACAGAATGAACCGCGAATTGATAACTTCGATGCCCGCTATGGGCGAAGCTCCGATGGAAGTTCCGCTCGGCTCATTTCTGGTTTTTCTCGACCAGCCGCAGCGCAACAACGTCGAAGCGCTTTTCGGCAGACAAATTTACCCGCATCGCGTCGACGAAAAAGGCAACGTCGACCAGCCGTATGACGTCGCCGGCTGGACGCTGCCGCTTCAGATGGACATCGATTATCACGCCGTCACGCGGATTATGGAACCTGCGAGCAGCGAGCGGCAGCTGGAAAAAATGACGGACATCAATCAGGTGCGCCAAACTTTGAATCTCGGCGCGGCGCGCGAATCTTTCGCTAAATTATCGAATCCTCTGAAATCCGCGCCGAAAATCGGAATTTACAAAGGTTTCGCCGCTTCGATGGACGAAGGCTGGACGCGCTGGACATTCGATACTTTTCAAATTCCCTTTCAAACGGTGAAGGATGCGGACGTAAAAAACGGAAATTTAAACGCGCGTTTTGACGTGATAATTCTGCCGTCGCAGCGAGAAGAACAAATTCTCAAAGGCTTAAAAGAGGAAAACTATCCGAAAGAATTGACGGGCGGAATCGGCGAAGCGGGCGCGCAAAACTTGCGAAAATTTGTCGAAGACGGCGGCAGGCTGCTTTGCTTCGACGACGCCTGCGAGCTGGTTATCAAACGATTTAATCTGCCGCTGAAAAATGTTTTATCGGGCTTGAAACGCAGCGAATTTTATTGTCCCGGCTCGATTTTGCAGCTTGACGTGGACACGGCAAATCCGCTGGCGAAAGGCTTGAAAAAACAAATGCCGGCGTATTTTATCGACAGCGCGGCGTTTGAAATTTCCGATACGAATAAAGTGAAATCGGTGGCGACTTACGCGCAGAAAAACGCGCTGCTTTCCGGCTGGCTTTTGGGCGAAAAATATCTCAGCGGCAAAACCGCGCTCGCCGAAACCGCTCACGGCAAAGGCAAAATCGTTTTGTTCGGCTTTCGCCCGCAGCATCGCGGTCAGAGCTTCGCGACTTTTCCGTTCGTTTTTAACGCGCTGGAAAATTAATTTTCATATTTCGCCGTTTATCCTTCTTTGCATCATTTGTTTCCTTTGCGGTTAAATAGATTTATGGAAGCGAAAATGCAATGCGTCAAAAGCAATCTCGGGCTGGTCTGCATCACCAATTCCGAAGCCGTTCGTTACAAAACCGTCACGCGCAAGCGGCTTTTGTCGTTTGATGAAAAGACGCAGAAGGAAATGCTGCGGGCGCTTTACCAGGAAAACATCAACCGTCTGAATCGGGGAATCGAATTCTGCACGGCAAACGAAATAAATCTCTATCGCTTAACGAGCGGGCTTTTTCCTTTTTCCGACGAGCCGATAGGCGCGGAAATTTTAGACGAATTTACCAATCAGCTTGCCGAAACCGGAAAAAAGGCAATCGAAAAAAGCTTACGTCTCGTCATTCATCCAGACCAGTTTGTGGTTTTGAGCTCCGATTCGGAAAACGTCATCAAAAACAGCGTCAAGATTCTGAAAATGCACGCGCGGACTCTGGATTTATTGCAGCAGCCGCGCTCGCAGTGGACGACGATGAACATTCACGGCGGAAAAGGCGACCGCCTCGATAAACTGGTCGAATCAATCGAAAAACTGCCGGACGAAATCCGCTCGCGCATCGCGTTTGAAAACGACGAACACGCTTACAGCTCGGCTCAGATTCTGGAAGTCTGCCGCCGCGCAAAGGTGCCGATGGTTTTCGACGCGCATCATCACGTCTGCCGCGAAAAGCTGGACGATTACAATCATCCGTCGGTGGCGGAAACTTTCTGGGCGGCGCGCGAAACGTGGGGAAATCCCGATTGGCAACTGGTTCACATCTCGAACGGGCGCGAAAAATTTCAAGACCGCGCGCACAGCGATTTGATTTTTACGATGCCGGATGTTTTTCGCTTCGCGCCGTGGATCGAGGTCGAGGCGAAACACAAGGAACTGGCGATTGCAAAACTGCAAACCGAATGGCTGGCAAGACCTTAATTTCGGCAGAGCGGGTGATTTCTAATTTCCCGTTGCGTCGCCTGCTTGCGGCGCGCCGTTCAGAAAAATCTTGACTTAATCTAATCAAAGTAGTACAAAATGATTATTATTTGACAAGACCCAACAAATATCTCTTCCCGATAGTTTGCAAGCCGAAATTTGACAATAGTTTAAATAGAAGAGCCAACGACAGCATAGATGTAGCAGTTTACACGTCAGGCTTTAGCGTTGCTTAATTTCAGAGTCTTTTCCCGAAATCGGGATTTGGAACGAACGATTGAGCAGTAAAATTCAAGGTTTAACCAGAACAATGGGGGTAAAGCGTTAATGAAAGTTTGTTCCGTTTGTGGGCAGTGTTACGAAGATTCGACTTTTTCCTGTATCGAAGAAAATCATCCGGCGCTTTCCGAGACACGCGATGGAAGCCGCGAGATGATTGCGGGTTACCGCCTCGATTTTTTGCTCGAATCCGGTGTCGAGTGCGAGCTCTACCGCGCCTGCCACACCGCATCCGGTAAATTCTGTCTTGTCAAAATTTTTGCCGCGCGCGAAGAAAACAGCCCACAGATTTTGCGCGAGGCGAAACTTGCCGCCGAGCTTTCGCATCCGAATGTGAATTACGTCTACGAAATCGGCACTCTAAAAAGCAGCGAGAATTTCGTTGTCACCGCAGAAGAAGAAGAAGAAGCGGACGGCAAAACGCTCCGTGATTTTTTGAATGAGGTCGGTACGCCGCCGCTCGTGACCGCGATTCAAATCGCGCGACAGACTGCCGAAGCGCTGCACGCCGTTCACCTGAAAGGCTTGACGCACCGCGCCGTCAACCCGGCAAATATTATTTTGACGACTGACGCCGAACAGCGCCCGCTGGTGAAAATCCAAAATTTCGATTTCGGCGGCGTCAGCCAGCGAGTCATTATTTCCGATAAATTTTCAGGCGAAGCCGCTTTAAATTCCCTGAGATATTTTGCGCCCGAACAATGCACCGGCGAAGCGGTCAGCGCGCAGACGGACGTTTACAGTCTGGGCGTCGTTTTTTATGAAATGCTGGCTGGCGCTCCGCCATTTGACGCGACGAACGCCGCCGCACTGATTGAAAAACAAAAGAACCAACCGCCGCCGGAAATAAAAATCAACAATTTCGATTTGCGTATGCTGCTGACGCACACTTTGATGGAAGCGCTCCGCAAACAGCCCAAACTGCGGCACGCTTCGGCAAATGTTTTTGCGCGCCAATTACGCCATATCGAACAACTCGCGACTCATTCATCGACTCCGCCGCCGGCAGTCACCGCTAAACCCAAGCCGCAAAAGGTCGCCGCAGTTCCGACGGTAAATCAATTTTCTGTTCAGCCAGCCTCGACTTCGGAAACGTCCGAGAACTTTTTTAAGGAAAACAGCGACTCTGTCGCTCTCATTAATCGGGAAGGTTCCAGTCAAGGCTTAACACAGATACAGGAGACTGCCGGTTTTTCATTCGAAGAGACGCTCGTTGAAAACGAAAATGCGCTCATTGAAAACTTCGACGAGAAGGAAGACGCACCCGTGCGGGAGATGGCGCAGCTCTCGGGCGAAACGCCGGAAAACTTACATCTTTCAAATGAATCGACAACAGGCGAAATCGTTCGGGCGGAATTGACCGAAAACAATATCGTTCAGACCGAAACGGCAGATGACAACATCTTTCAAGCCTATCCGGCAGAAAAATTACCAATCGCTCCGGCTGCACACAAACCGACCTTAATTGAGTGGCAACAGCCCGAGGAGGATATTCCTTCGGAAACAGAAGCGCTGGAAATTCAACTACGCGAACAATTAGCAGAGTTCTCAAATGTGCCTGGCGCAACGCGATTCGCCGCAGAAGATTTCCCGCTGGAGGAGGAAGATTATTTGGCGGATGAAGATTTTTCGCCGGATGAAAACTTTGTGACCGACGAAGATTTTTTGACGGCGGCTAATAAGTTCGAAATATCACCAGCCTTTACGAGGGACGCGGACGGCAGGAAACCATTTGATTCGCGCGGGTCAATTTTCTCGTCTTACAGCGCTTCGTCTGCGGCTTTTTTTCCGGTTGACCGGCGCGCGCTATTTATCGGCGGCTTCGCCGGGCTGCTCGTCTTATTTTTGTCCGGCTATGCTTTAATAACTGGGCGTCTGAATTGGGGGTTTTTTAGCGAGCCAATAACGGCGAAAACCGCTCCGGAGCAGAAACCTCTGCCGCAGCAGTTTGAGCCGATAAATACCGTTTCACCGCCTCAACAACAGCAGCAGCAGAACGTGAAAAATTCCGAAAACGTTTTGCCCGCGGAAGATGATGCGGATTTAAATCAATTACAACCGTTGCCAATTGACCGGCGTCCCTTGCTTTCCAGAGAAAAACCCTCGACCTCTATTGCGAAAACAAGTGTTCGCAATCAATCGCCGCCAACGCCGACCGTGAGCCGCAACGCGGAAAAACCGGCAACGCCTTCTTCCACGCAGGGGAAACCGATTGTCCCATCTACGATTGTGATTTTCTCTGACAACGGAAAAATAAAATCGAGGGTTGAGACTGAGAAAAAAAATGCCGCTAAAAAATCGACTTCAACTTCAAATCAATCGGACATTTTTACCCGTCCGCGCATCGTCAAGAATCCCGAACCTTAAAAATAAGGCGACGGAAAAAATGGATTTTGTTTAAAACCGCGTTGATGGAATTTCCGGCGTCAGCATCTCATTTCACATTTGCGCCGTCAAATCTTATTATTGTTCTATGTTGTATCGTCTTTGTTTTTCCCTTCTGCCGCTTTTTTCAATAATCACGGGTTCGATTGAGACGGCTTTCGCCGCCGGCGCGGACTTTTACGAAACGGAAAAGTTTTCGCTCGCCGCGCCGCCGGTTTTCCAGCTCGCCGCCGAGCCGAATATTCGCATCGGGCTGGCGACCAACGCGCGTTCGGTTTCGATTACGACGAGCGATTCTCAATTAATCGCCGTCAGCCCGGAAGAGCCGAACAAACTTCTGGCGACAAATCGTGTGGCGGTGACGGCGCGCGCGTATCGCCCGCCGGTTATCGAAAATTACACGTTTGAGATTCCGAACGTCGCCACGCGCGAGGAAGCCGAAGCTCTCGCCAAAGACGTGCGCGAAGCGACGGGCGAAACGGCGAGCGTCTCGGCTGACATCAGGACGAACAACTGGCGCGTCCTTATCGGCGGCGCGAAGGAAACCATCGAAGAAGCCAGCGAATACAAGGCTTTTCTGAGCGACAAAGGCTTTGAAGAAGCCGAGATGAAAACCGCAAAGATTCAGCAGCCGTCGGGCGACGCGATTGCGCTTTCCAATCAATTAAAAACGAATCCGAACCCGAAATCCGAAGTGCGCAGTCTCATCAAGCCGACCGGTTCTTCCAAACCGACGACCGACATCGCCAATCCGACCGTCGACGCCAATCTGCGCGAAGTCATCGTCAACGGCGCGAGCGAGACGGCAAAATTTTCGTCTCTCAAACCGGTCGCCTTCGGCTCGCTCAACGAACGCTCGATTCCGGTTAAATTAAACGGCAAGGCGTATCGCGGCAAAATCGAGGTCTTCGTCAATGCGCGCGGCAGCCTGACGGTCGTCAACGTCGTGCCGCTGGAAGATTATCTGCTCGGCGTCGTGCCGAACGAACTCGGGCTGCCTTCCATGGAAGCGCAAAAAGCGCAGGCGGTCGCGGCGCGCACTTATGCCGTCGCCAACATCAATCAATTCGGCGCGCAGGGTTTCGATTTGCTGCCGACCATTCGCTCGCAGGTTTACGATGGCTTTTCGTCGGAAAGCCGGATGGGAACGCAAGCCGTGATGGAGACGCGCGGCATCGTCGGAACTTACAAAGGCAAGCCGATAAACGCGCTTTACACTTCGACCTGCGGCGGCAGAACGGAAAACTCGGAAAATATTTTCGAGTTTAATGAGCCTTACTTGCGCGGCGTCGAATGCTCGCTCGAAGGTCGCCGGCATTTCGAGCCGACGCTGATAAAAACCGCCCGCCTGCCCGCTCGCCTGCGCGACGAAAAAAATCTCGAACTTGTCCGCCAGATGTCGCTTTACGCGCTCAACGGTTTTCAGCTTTCGACCGCGCAGCTAAACGACGAATGGTTTGAAGACGCGCCGTCTGAAAGCGAGACGTCAAACTGGCTCAACCAGCTCGCCGTGCGTTTCGGCAAAACTTTTCCGAGCGTCAATAAAGAAACGTCGAAACCGGCGGAGCTGGCGCGAATCCTGGCGCAGATGATTTACGGCGACGCCTACGCCGACACGCTTTTGAGCGAGGCTGACATCAATTACCAGCTTTCCTTCGACGATGCCGCCGAAATTCCGAAAGAGCGCCGCGCCGACGTCGCCATGCTGCTGCGCGACGGTTATTTCACGATTCATCCCGACCTGACTTTAAAGCCGAACAAAGCCTTTTCGCGCGCCCGGATGCTGCGCCTGATTCAGCAGATTTTCGAGAAAAAGAAATGGTCGATTGCCCTGCAGACGGGCGTCACGCAACCCGCCGAAAACGGCAAGCTCGTCGTCAAAAGCGGCAAAACAAGTCGTCAATTAACCGTCCGCCCCGACGTTTTCCTGTTCCGCCAATTCGGCGAGACGCTTTATCAGGTGAAGGAAACCGCTTTGGTCGGCGGCGAAACCGTAAATTTTCTGACCAATTCGACCGGCGAAGTCACTTATCTGGAAATCAAGCCCACCCTGACGACCGCGACCGCCGAAAAAATGTCGCCGTTTACGCTCTGGAACGTCAATCTGTCGGCGTCGGCGGTGCAGTCGCGCCTCGCGCGCTACGTGCGCGGAATGGGTTCGCTGATTGACGTGCGCATCGCCCAAAAAGGCTATTCGCGCCGCGCCACCGATCTCGAAATCGTCACGACCAACGGCACTTTTCACCTGAAACGCGGCAAAATCCGCTCGGCTCTCAAACTGCGCGAACAGCTTTTCGCGATGAACAAACGTTATGATTCGAGCGGCAAAGCCGTCTCTTATTCATTTACGGGTCGCGGCTGGGGACACGGCGTCGGCATGTGCCAGTACGGCGCTTACGGTCTGGGGAAAATGGGCGTCAAATACGATGCAATTTTGAAGCATTACTACACGGGAATTGACTTGACGCGGGCTTATTGATTCTAATCGAGAGGAAAACAAAATGGCTCGTAAGAAAAAGTTAGAAGTATTGCCTAAACTTGAAAGCTTGATTGTTTCAGTAGTAAAAGCCTTAATTCTTTTAGGCGGTTCAGGAACAATTGAAGAAATTAATGAGAAAGTTTATGAAATCGAAAATCTTCCAGAAGAGGTTCTAAAAATTCCTCACTCTGAGGATAGTTCCCGAAGCGAAGTCGATTATACGCTGGCTTGGGCTAGAACATATTTGAAACTTTTTGGACTTCTTGAAAATTCTGCGCGAAAAGTTTGGGCATTAGCAAAATCAGATATTAATATTAATGAAATAAATGGAGAGGAGATTGTTCGTTCTGTTAGAAAACAATCAAGTAAACCTAAGACAGATAAAAAACCGCAAGGAGAAACTAAAGATCTTTCGGTAGAAGAGGAAGTTGAAGAACAAATTGAGTGGAAAGAGAAATTAATTCAAACAATTTTGTCTATTTCCCCAAGTGCTTTTGAAAAATTAGCGCAAAGATTATTACGCGAAAGCGGCTTTGTTGAAGTTGAGGTAACAGGTAGAAGCGGTGACGAAGGAATTGACGGTAAAGGTATTGTCCGAATGAGCGGACTCCTAAGTTTTCACGTTATTTTCCAGTGCAAAAGATACAAAGGCTCGATTGTTCCGAGTCAAATCAGAGACTTTCGAGGAGCAATGCAAGGTAGAGCCGATAAAGGAATTTTTATAACGACTGGAAATTTCACCAGAGATGCCAGAAAAGAAGCCACTAGAGATGGCGCGCCGCCGATTGATTTGATTGACGGTGAAATACTTTGTGAAAAATTGAAAGAATTTTCGCTTGGCGTAAAAACAAAGATTGTCGAAGAAGTTGAAATTGATGAAACATTTTTCGATAAATTCTAAATTTTATTGGCTATGAGATTTTCGCGCAATCAAATCATCGGCTCGCTCATTTTGCTCGGCGTGATTTTGCTGTTGGCATTAATTCGGCTGGTCATTTAAAACAACGGAAAACGGAGAATGGAAAGCCCGTTTCTGGGTTTTCCGCTTTCCGTTTCTCACGTTTTCCGTTTCTCACGTTTCTTACAGTTTCGGTTTGTCGCTCATATAAAACGTAATCCGCCCGCCGTTCATAATTTCCGCGTGGGTCAGGTAATTGCGGTTGAGCGTCTGCCCGTTGACGACGACCTTTTCCACGTAGACGTTTTTATCGCTTTGATTGCGCGCTTCAATCGTTAAAATTTTTCCGTTTTCGAGTTTTAGAGCGGCGGTTTTTATCGCCGGGCTGCCCACGGCGTATTGGTCTGAAGCGGGCGCGACCGGATAAAAGCCGAGCGCGCTGAAAAGATACCACGCCGACATCTGACCGCAATCGTCGTTGCCGCCCAAGCCGTCGGGCGCGGGCTGGTATTGATTTTTCAAAATCATCCGCACGCGTTCCTGCGTTTTCCAAGCGTCGTCCGTCCAGTTGTAAAGATACGCGACGTGATGCGAAGGCTCGTTGCCGTGAACGTAATTTCCGATAATTCCCTCGCGCGTGATGTCTTCGGTTTCGGCAAAAAATTCGTCCGGCAGATGCATCGTGAAAAGCTCGTCCAGGTGAGCCGCAAATTTCTTTTTGCCGCCCATCATCCGAATCATTTCCGGCGGATTATGCGGCACGTAAAGACTGTAATTCCACGCGTTGCCCTCGATAAATCCCTGGTCGTGCGTTTGCAGCGCGTCGAATTTTTCCCGAAACTTTCCGTTTGCCAGTTTCGGGCGCATAAAGCCGCTCGACGAATCATAAACATTTTTCCAGTTTTCCGAACGCTTGATAAATTCGTTATAAATATCGTTTCGATTCAGCTTTTTCGCTGCCTGCGCGATGCACCAATCGTCGTAAGCGTATTCCAGAGTTTTCGAGACGGACGAGGAATTTTTGTCTTCGGGCACGTAGCCGGTTTTCATATAATATTCCAAGCCGTCGTAATATTTCGTGCGCGCCGTCTGCACGGAAGCGTCCAGAGCTTTCTGCGCGTCGATGCCTTTGAGATTGCCTTTGACAATGGCGTCGGCGATCACCGAAACCGAATGATAGCCGATCATACACCAGTTTTCGTTGGCGTAATGCGACCAGACGGGCAGCATTTTATGGACGCTCTGGTCGTAATGCGCCAGCATCGACTGAATCATCTCGCGATTGCGCGTCGGCTGCACGATATTGAAAAACGGGTGCAGCGCGCGATACGTGTCCCAGAGCGAAAAGGTCGTGTAATTCGTAAACCCGCGCGCCTGATGCACGTTCTGGTCTAAGCCTTTATACGCGCCGTCGGCGTCCATATACACGGTCGGCGACAAAAACGTATGATAAAGCGCCGTGTAAAAATTCACCAAATCGCCTTTCGTTTCCGCTGTGACGGCGATTTTTCCGAGTTCCTTGTTCCAGGCGGCTTGCCCGTCTTTTTTAGTTTTTTCAAAATCCCAGTGCGGAATTTCCGCACGCAGATTTTTCAGCGCGCCCGTCGTGGAAACCGGCGAGAGAGCGAATTTTACTTTGATTTTTTCGTCTTTCGCGGTTTTAAAATCAAAGTAGGCGCGGATTTGTTTGCCCGCCATTTCGGGAAAATTTTTCGTCTGGTCGAATTTGCGCCAGAAGCCGCGATACGTTTCCGCGCCGAAATTCTTAAAGCCGTAATTGGTAAACGGCTTGGAAAATTCCATCGCAAAATAGACGGTTCGGGTGCGCGCCCAGCCGTGCGTCTGCCGGTAGCCGACAATCGTGCGGTCGTTTTCCACTCTTAGAAAAGTCCAGACGTTTTTGTCCTCGTAGTTGTAGATGCCGTGCATCAAATCGAGAATAATGTGCGCGTTATCGCTTTGCGGGAAAGTGTATTGATGAAAACCGACTCGTGTCGTGGTCGTCATTTCCGCCAAAATGTCGTGGTCGTCGAGCTTAACCCGGTAATAATTCGGCTCGGCGATTTCGTTTTCGTGGCTGAACGCGGAACGAAAACCGCTCTTCGGATTATTTTTATCGCCCGGCTCGAGCTGTAAATCGCCGACGGTCGGCGCAATCAGAAAATCGCCCAGATCCGAGTGTCCCGTGCCGCTGAAATGCGTGTGCGAAAAGCCGAGAATCGTTTTATCGTCGTATTGATAACCGGCGCAGTATTTGTACGTGTCCTTGTTGTATTTGCCGCCGATAACATACGGCTGCTGGTCGGTATCGGGCGAAAGCTGGACGGCGCCGAACGGCACGGTCGCGCCCGGAAACGTGTGCCCCATTTTGCGCGTTCCGATCAGCGGATTGACGTATTGAATGAAGTTTTCGGATTTTTGCGCCATTAAATTTAATTGCAGAATCAGAACGATAACGCAGACAAAGATTTTTTTCATTTTTGATTTCCGAAAAGATTAGATTGATAATTTCAGATGATAAACCGAAAGTCACAAATTTAACAAAAAGACTGTCCCCGTAAATACGAAAATGACCAAAGAAGTTGAAGAGATGCAAATTTGGAGCGACGACGTCGCGGCAATTGTAGTCGATGCGATGGTCGATGCCAAACTGGTCGAGTTAGAAAAGTTCAAAGATGCGGTCGAGGTCGCCTCGCTGGAAATACTGGTCAGATTAATTTGCGGCGATTACCCTCCGCCCTGTAAACCCAAACAATTAACCCGAAATGCCTGAAAAATCCATCGAAAAACCCGTTTATTCAATCGTCGGACCGACGGCTTCGGGCAAAACCGCGCTCGGCGTCGAGCTTGCTTTGAGAATCGGCGGCGAGATTATCAACTGCGATTCCGTCCAGATTTACCGGGAAATTCAAATCGCTACGGCGAAACCGAGTGAAGAAGAAAAACGCGGCGTGCCGCATCATTTGATTGATTACGTCGCGCCGGAAATTAATTACACGGCGGCGGATTGGGCGCGCGATGCGACCGCGAAAATCTGCGAAATCGAAGCGCGTGCTAAAGTTCCGATTCTGGTCGGCGGCACGGGTTTTTATCTGAGGAGTTTGCGCCAGCCTTTTTTTGAAAGCCCGAAAACCGACGAGCGTCTGCGGGAAAAATTAAGAAAAATCAAAGAAAAAAAAGGCGCCGAGCATCTGCATAAAATTTTGCAAAGAGTCGATAAACAATCGGCTGAAAAACTTTTTCCGCGCGATTACGTGCGCGTGATGCGCGCGCTGGAAGTTTTTTTTCAAACCGGAAATCGGCTTTCCGACGTTCAGCCGCAACGCGGCGCGGCGCCCGAATTCGCCGAAAGAATAAAGATTTTCGCTTTAAGCCCGCCGCGCGATTTGCTTTACGAAAGAATCAACCGGCGCGCTGAAAAGCATTTTGAAAACGGCTTAATCGAAGAAGTCCGCGATTTGCGCGAAAAAGGTCTGCGCGACGAGACCAACGCGCTCGGCGCGCACGGCTACCGGCGCGCCTGCGAATTCCTGCGCGGCGAGCGAACGCTGGAAAGCGCGATTGAGCAGACCAAACAGGACGTGCGAAATTACGCCAAACGCCAGCTGACGTGGTTTCGGCGCGAGCCGGATGTCGTCTGGCTCGAAGGCTTCGGCGACGAGCGCGAAACGCAGGAAAACCTTTGGAAAATAATGAACGCGGAACGCGGAACGAAAGAAAATTTTGAGTTTTGAATTATGAGTTTTAAGTTACCGAAAATCACCAATTTAAAATTCAAAGTTCATAATTCATAATTAATTCATCGTTCCGCGTTTAAAACTGCGGCTTGTGAAATTTTTCTTGTCAGTCAGCCTAAATTTGCTATAATCAATTTGCAGTCATAAATCCAAGTCAATAAAAGAGAAATAGTCATGGAAAAAGCTCCGTCGCAGAACATCCAAGATGCTTTTTTGAACACGGCTCGCCGCGAAAGAATGACAGTGCTGATTCATCTTCTGCACGGCGCAACGCTTTCCGGCAGGATTAAAAGCTTCGATAAATTTTCGGTTTTGCTGGACGTCGGCGGGCAGGATTTTCTCATTTTCAAACACGCCATTTCCACCATTTCACAGGAACAACGAAAAAGACCCGATTTCGCGCCCGCACCGGCATCGACGGCGGCGACGACCACAACAACATCTACAACGACAGCAGAGTAAAAATCTTGCGCGGGAAATTTATCACTTTTGAAGGCATTGACGGCAGCGGCAAATCAACGCAGCTGCGCCTGCTTGCCGGCGAGCTGCGTCTGCAGGGCTACAACGTTCTGGCGACGATGGAGCCGGGCGGAACGCCGCTCGGACGCCGCCTGCGCGAGGCGTTTCTGGAAACCGAAGAAACGGTCGCGCCGCTCGCCGAGCTTCTGCTTTTCGCCGCCGACCGCGCCCAACACGTCGAATTTCTCGTTAAACCGGCGCTGGAAGAAGGAAAAATCGTCGTTTCAGACCGCTTTGCCGACGCGACCGTGGCATATCAAGGTGCGGGACGCGGTTTTCCCGAAAAAACGGTAAGTCAGATTGTGAATCTGGCGACCGGCGGATTGAAGCCGGATTTGACTCTGTTTTTTGATTTGCCAATCGAAAAAGCTATCTTGCGCGCCAAATCGCGCACTGATAATGAAACCGTCAGAAATCGTATGGATTCGGAAACGACCGATTTTTACAAGCGCGTGCGCGAAGCTTATCTGAAAATTGCGGAAAAGGAAGCAGAACGTTTTCGCGTCGTCGAGGCAAGCGGCTCGGTCGAGGAAATTCGCGCGCGCTTAATGGAAATCGTGACGATTTTTTTGAAAACGTGAAGCGTAAGCTTGGCGCGAGCCGCCGCTTTTGCGGCTTGTGCCCTAACGGTTGACGATTCCGGATTTTAAAAATTTAAGAAATAATTTTGTCCCCGCAGTTCACCGATTCGTCCTCAGATTCTGTCTCTTTATCAAAAAACTATTCTCCTGAAAATGCGCTCGGTTATAGTCGTTATTCTGTCCCAGAAATTTTCACCGGAGATAATCTCGTCTAAAAATCGCAAATCAGACCGGCATCTAAACGGGACTTACCAGTTAGTGAAATTTGAGATAAACGAAGAAAACAAAAAGGAATAATATTTTATGTATCGCTTAGTCAGAAATCAGGCTTTAAGAGTCGCGTTTTTAATTTGCTGCTTCGTCATCGCCGCTGCGCCCGCCGCATCCGCGCAGCAGACGTTTAATAAAGACGAGTTTCGCGCGCGGCGGGCGAAGCTGGTCGAGCGCATTGGAGACGGCGTCGCCGTTATTTTCGGCGGCGAATCGCATACACACGCCGTCAAGTTTCGGCAATCGCCGGATTTTTATTACCTGACCGGAATCGAAGAGCCCGGCTCGGTGCTCGTTGTCAACGGCGTGCGGAAAGCGAGCTACGTTTTCGTTCCGAAACGCTCGCCCGGCAAAATCGCGGCGGAAGGTCCCGGCGTTCGCGATATGGAAAAACCGATGGACTTTTACGGCATAAACGTTTTCCCGCTCGAAAACTTTTACTCGATTTCCAGCTTCACGCTGAGTCCCGGGAGCAAGCTGTATCTGCAATTGACGCCGCCGGACGAGCTTCAGTTGAACCGCCGCGAAGCCGTCAATCATAACGCCGGTATGTTGGAAAATGCTGTTTTTCGCAGCGAAGCGCCAATCACGAGGCTTATCGGCGAGATGCGGAAATGGAAGCCGGAAATGCAGTTGGCGGACGTCAGCCCGATTCTGGACGAGATGCGCTGGGTAAAAACTCCATACGAAATCGAGCGGATGCGAAAAGCCGGAGAAATCGGCGCCGAAGCGATGCGCGAGGCGATGAAGGGAACAAAGCCCGGTATGTTCGAATACGAAATCGAAGCCGCGGCGCGTTTTATTCAAACCAAGCGCGGCGCGCGCGGCGACGCCTTTATACCGATTGTGGCTTCTGGTCCGAACACGATTATTTATCATTACACGAAAAATAATCGCCAGATGCAGGCGGGCGACATCGTTTATATAGATTACGGCGCGGATTACGATTATTACACCTCCGATATTACGCGGACGTGGGCGGTGTCGGGACGATTTACAGAGGAACAGGAGAAGTGGTACCGGTGCATTCTGGAGGCGAGAAACACGATTATCGCCGCGATGAAGCCGGGCGCGAGCGTCAGGGATTTGCAGAAGGCGGCGGAGCCGGTTTATCAAAAATACGGCTTTTTGCAGAATTATATCAACGGCGGGCGTTACGTCGGGCATTTCGTCGGAATCAGCGTCCACGACCCCGGCGACGAGACGAGACCGTTTGTGCCGGGCGTGGTTTTCAACGTCGAGCCGGTCATCGAACCTTCCGAGCGAAAAATCCATATGCGCCTGGAAGACACGGTTTTGATTACGGCGACCGGCGCGGAAAATCTGACGGCGGGCGTTCCGGCTGAGCTTGAAGAAGTATACGCGCTCGCCAATCAACCGGCGTTCGGCTCAAAATAACAGGAAATTCATCGCCGAGACGCCGCCGGCGCAGAGATTAGAAAAAAAGGAATTAACAGGAGTAATCAGGCTTCGCGGCTCGATAGACTAAGGATAAGAAAACGATTTCTATTTATCCCTGTTTATCTGGTTATCCCTGTATTTTCTTTCTCTGCGTCGGCGACGTTCGGCGGTTATTTTTCTTTCGAATTTGCGTTTTCAAAAGACTGTAGCCGAAAATCTATGTATGTTCGACAAACTCATCGGCAATGGTCACGTCAGGGAAATTTTGCAGCGGATGATTGCAAAGCGCCGCGTTCCGAATTCGCTTCTTTTTGTCGGCGCCGACGGCATCGGCAAGCGCGAGTTTGCGCTGGAGACGGCAAAGGCTTTCGCCTGTCAGAATCCGCGTGAAACCGGCGAAGCCTGCGACGCGTGCGGAGCTTGCCGGCGCGCCGAAAAATTCAACTTTCCGAATTCCAGAGACAAAGACGATAACGAAAAGATTTTTTTCAGCGAGCATCCGGACATCGGATTGATTCGGCAGGCGGGAAAGTTTATCACGGTCAATCAAATGCGCGAGCTGGAAAACGAATCGAATTTTCGTCCCTATGAAGCGGCGGCGCGATTTTTTCTGATTGACGAAGCCGAACGGATGAACGAGGCGGCGGCAAACGCGCTTTTGAAAACGCTGGAAGAGCCTTCCGAGACGTCGCACATATTTTTAATCACGTCGCGTCCCGCCGCGCTTTTGCCGACGATTCGTTCGCGTTGTCAAACGCTTCGTTTCGCGCCAATCGAGCCGAAACAAATCGAAGGCTTTCTGGAAAGCAAAAAACAGTTTGCCATCGCGGACGCCGAGCTTTTATCGAAACTTTCGCGCGGCAGCATCGGGCGCGCGCTCAATCTGGATTTGAGCAAATTCCGCGAACAGCGCGAAGCGATGCTGAAAGCGCTGGACAGCTTAATTACCAAGCCGAATCGCGCCGTTTTGCTGAAAACCGCCGAAGAAATCTGCGACGCGAAAAACAAGGATTATTACGAGAGCTTTCTGGAAATTCTGGAAATTCTGATTCACGACGTCTGGACTTTGCGGCTCGGAAAAGACGAAATCGTCAACGTCGATTTAAAATCGCAACTCGAAAAATTCTCCGAAAACACCGAATCGAAACGTCTTTCCAAGTGGCTGACGGAAATCGAAACTCTGCGCGAAAACTTCACGGTCAATCTCAACCGCAAGATTGCGACCGACGCGCTTTTTATGCAGATGGCGCATAATTAAGTAAAAAGGCAAAAGTAAAAAATCGATTTTTTACTTTTGCCTTTTTACTTTTTACCCGGCTTTTTCTCCGCGGCTGATTCGCCTATCGCAAAGTAACGACATTTAGTTTTAAACGGGTTTGTTTTATAATCGGATTCTGTCCGCAAGAGGAGTTTTTATGAAAAATTTGTTATTCGCGTTTATTTTGCTTTCCGGCACGATAAATGTTTTTGCCCAGACGGAAAACTCGCAGCCGAAGCAGATTTCGGCGGGCGTGGTCAACGGAAAAGCGACCAGCCTGCCGAAGCCCGAATATCCGGCGGCGGCAAAAGCGGTTCGCGCGAGCGGCAGCGTTAATGTGGAAGTCACGATTGACGAAAACGGCGACGTCGTTTCCGCCAAAGCCGCCAGCGGTCATCCTTTGCTGCAGCAGGCGGCGGTACAGGCGGCGCGGCAGGCAAAATTTAAGCCGACGACGCTCGCCGGACAGACTGTTAAAGTAACGGGCGTAATAGTTTACAATTTTGTCGCGCCGCCTTCTCCGGCGACGACCGCCGGACAGAATAAATCGGAAGAATCTGAAGAACTGGTTTTCTTTACCGGATTAAGTATGTTTCTGACGGCTTTGAAGGACATCGAGCCGGACGAAGAAGCAAACAGCATTCTGCGGGAGATAGCGGGCAGTCTTCCGGCTGAGTTTTCCGGCGAAAGAGAACAGCTTAACCGGCTGGCTAAAGCCAAACGAAGCGAACAGCCTCGACTTATCGACGATTTTATCGCCTCTTTCGCCCGCCGTCTGAGCGGCACTGATTTGTGGCTCTTCGATTTCGGAAAATATTGGGGAACGGCGATGGGGCAGGCTTATAAACTTTCCGACGGCAATCTGCGCGGCGATAAGGTCAAATTCATCGACAACATAAACAAAATGACGGCGCTGCTGAACTCGGCGCCGAAAGATATTCCGGCGGAAATTCTGGAAAAAATCAGAAAAATAGCTCTGGTCAATGATGAAAACGATATGGTCTCGCCGGAATTCATCAATGATTTCTTCAAGGCAAGCTTTGAATTTATCGAATTTATCGCTCCCGAAGAAAAGGGAAATGGGACAAATTAACTCACCGGCGGAACGAGTTTTAGCGACGGCGGGTTTGCTCGGCGGCGTCGCGGCGGCGTTCGTCGTCGGCTGGTTTAATCCGGTGACGGCGGGATTTTTTCCGCAATGCCCGCTTTATCAAATGACCGGCTTGGCGTGTCCGGGCTGCGGGTTGACGCGCGGTTTTCACGCGCTTTTTCACGGCGACTTTTTAACGGCGCTCGATTATAATGCGCTGCTGCCGTTTTACGTTTTGTTTCTGGGTTATCTGGCGGCTTCGCTCGTTTCCGTCGCCGTGCGCGGGCGCGGGTTTTCCTTCAGGCTTTTCCAGCCGAAAGTCGCTTACGGTTTTCTGATTATTTCTGTGGCGTTTGCGGTCGTCAGAAATCTGCCGTTTTATCCTTTCACGATTTTATACCCGTAATCACGAAAGTGAAAAAGTGAAAAAGTAATCGTTGTTTCTCGACCGCCACCTTTTCACTTTCTCACTTTTTCACTTTTTCACCTTTCACTTATTCACTTTAAGAAATCTGCACGAGCGGTTTATTTTCTACCAGGGATTTTGCGTTGTCGCCTTCCTGTCGCAACAGCTCGACTTCTTTGACGAATTCCTCGACAATGTCCGCGCCGGCGACTCGGCGCATCGGGACGCCGTTTTTGAAAATCATTCCGACATTTCTGCCAAACGTGATGCCTAATTGCGAATCGTGCGCCTCGCCCGGACCGTTGACCGCGCAGCCCATAATCGAAAGATGAAGCGGTTCCTCGACGTGCGCCAGGCGGCGTTCGACTTCGGTGACGATTTCGACAAAATTATCGACGTCCAGACGCCCGCAAGTCGGGCAGGCGACGACCGTGACGCCGCGTTTTCTCAGTTCCAGACTTTTCAAAATTTCCCAGCCGACACGCACTTCCTCGTGCGGTTCCGCCGCCAGAGAAACGCGAATCGTGTCGCCGATGCCTTCGTGCAGCAAAATCCCTAAGCCCATCGCCGATTTTATCGTGCCGCCGAAAGGCGTTCCGGCTTCAGTGACGCCGAGATGCAATGGATAATCGACCTTTTCCGCCATCAGGCGATACGCCTCGACCATCCGGTTGACGTCCGACGCTTTCAGAGAAATGATGATGTCCGTAAAGCCCAAATCTTCCAAAATCCGCACGTGGCGCATTCCCGATTCGACCATCGCTTCGGGCGTCGCCGTGCCGTATTTTGCCAAAAGGTCTTTTTCCAACGAGCCGCCGTTAACGCCGATTCTGATGGGCACGCCCTGCGCTTCGGTCGCGCGGACGACTTCCCTGACCCTTTCAATCGAGCCGATGTTTCCGGGATTGATTCTGAGTTTGTCGATTCCGGCTTCGAGCGCCATCAAAGCCAGTTTGTAGTGAAAATGAATGTCGGCGACGAGCGGAACGCTGGTGCGCTTGCGGATTTCTTTTAAGGCGATCGCCGCATCTTTGTCCGGCACGGCGATGCGCACGATTTCGCAGCCTGCCGCGACCATTTCCTCGATTTGTTTTATCGTTCCGTCAACGTCGGTCGTGTC
This sequence comes from Pyrinomonadaceae bacterium, assembly GCA_036388635.1. Classification (GTDB taxonomy): domain Bacteria; phylum Acidobacteriota; class Blastocatellia; order Pyrinomonadales; family Pyrinomonadaceae; genus JALZHR01. The sequence goes on along the minus strand of DASVRL010000337.1, from coordinate 15,917 downwards.
GGTTTTCGTCATCGACTGTACCGCGACGGGCGCGCCGCCGCCGATTTGAACGTCTCTGATTTTAACCGCTTTTGATTCTCTTCTCATAAAATTTCCTGCCAGCCGAAAATATTATAGCGCCTGCGAAGTAAAAACCAACTTCACAGACGCTACAAACAGATTACATTGCTTTAAAATTACGCCTCGTGCCGGGCGCGGCGGCTTCAGCCCTTTAGCGGAAGAAGCGCGAAATGTCATTGAAAATCGTAAAGACCATCAAGCACAGAATGACGGCTAAACCGACCAGTTGAATGCGTTCCTTGACCGCCATCGAAAGCGTTCTGCCGAACCAGCTGTAAACCTTTTCGATGCCGAGAACCATAATCTGACCGCCGTCGAGCATCGGAATCGGCAAAAGGTTAAAGATGCCGAGATTCAGGCTGATTAAACCCAAAACAAACAATAAACCTTCAAATCCCGCGGTCGAGGCGACCTGCGAAATAATCTGGACGATGCCGATCGGACCCGAAAAAGTTTCGCCCGCCGAGCGCTCGCCTTTCGAGACCTGCCCGAAGGCTTTCACCGTCATCCGCAGAATTTCCATATTTGAATTCCACGCATAAGCGGCGGCTCCGACGACGCCGACGCTTTCTCTGGATTTTGAATATTGACTGCCGAACATCACGCCGACGCGCGGAACGTTGTCCTGTTCGACCTTCGCGGTCACCACCAGCTCTTTGGCTTCGCCGTTGCGGTTAATCATCATCCGAATCGGGTTCGTCCCGTTTTCGGCGACTTTTTGTTTGGCGTCAGCCGGATTTCTGACCGGCGCGCCGTTAAAAGAAGTTATCAAATCGCCTTTTTGCAGTCCGGCTTGTTCCGCCGGCGAGCCTTCGACGACTCTCTCGGCGACGACCGGCTGCGTTTCGCCTTCCGGCTCAATATCGAGCAATCCGATATTATTGCCGCTTTCCGAGATTTTACTCGGAGTGACGGTCAAAGGAATGCGCTGACCGTTTCTTTCGACGACGACCGGAATTTCCTTTTCCGGCGAAAGCATCGAATCGTTCTGAATGCGGCTCCAAGTCGGATTTTCGGTGCCTTCAAAGACGACGATTCTGTCGCCCGGCTTGATTCCGGCTTTATCGCCCGCGCCGGCGGGCTTGACGTATTCGACAATCGGCGAAGGCGGCGCCGGAACGCCTTTGACCAAAGCCATCGAAAACGGAATCGCCAGCGCCAGCAAAATATTCATCATCGGTCCGCCGACCATCACCAGAAATTTCTGCCAGCGCGGACGCAGCTCGTAAAGCTCCGATTCGGGCACCGTTTCGCCCGTCGATTCGCCGCCTTCGAGCGAAGAAGTCGCCTCGTCGCCGTAAAGCTTGACGTACGCGCCGAGCGGAATCGCGCTGATGCGATAATCGGTATGCCCGCGCTTAAAGCCCCAGATTCTCGGTCCCAAACCGAAAAACGAATAGGCTTCGACGCGCATTCCCAAAAGTTTGGCAACGATAAAATGCCCGAATTCGTGGATGTTGATTGCCACGCCGAGAACAAAAACGACGGCTAAAATTGCGATGATTATTTCCATAGTTAGAATCTTTCCGAGTGTAAAGAAGTAAAGCTTAGAATCGCTTTCGCCGTTCTAAGTTGCAAATAAAGTGTAAGACTCGCCCCTTGCAGAGTCAAATTAATTAGCCGAACCGGCGGCGGAAAATTTTGCGGCGGCTAGCTCACCGGCTTGCCTTCGCGCCCAATTATCAGCCTGCAAAACGATTTCCAGCGAGGTTGCCGCCTGCGATTGATGCTCATTCATTACCGACTCGTTCACTTGCGAAATCTCGGAAAGACGAATTTTGCCGTCTAAAAACGTCTGCACGGCGATTTCGTTGGCGGCGTTTAAAACGGCGGGCATCGTGCCGCCGATTTTTAAAGCTTTATATGCCAGACCCAGACACGGGAAACGGTCAAAATCCGGTTCTTCAAACGTCAATTGCGAAATTTTCCGGAAATCGAGCGGTTCGAGACAGCCGCGCTGGCGCTCGGGATAAGTCAGGGCGTATTGAATCGCGTGTTTCATATCGGTCACGCCGAGTTGCGCGATAATCGAGCCGTCCACCATCTCGACCATCGAATGCACGATTGACTGCGGATGGACGACGACGCCGATTTCGTCAGCGTCAAAATCGAAAAGCCAGCGCGCCTCGATGACTTCCAAGCCTTTGTTCATCAGGGTCGCGCAATCAATCGTGATTTTGTCGCCCATTTTCCAGTTCGGATGATTTAAAGCTTCTTCGATGCTCGCGTTTTCGATATCTTCTTTGGTTTTCGCGCGAAAAGGTCCGCCCGAAGCGGTTAAAATCAGGCGTTTGACTTCCGCTTTCGATTCGCCGCGCAGGCATTGATGAAGCGCGTTGTGTTCGGAATCGACCGGGAGAATCTCCGCTTTATTTTCGCGCGCGGCTTTGGTCATCAGCTCGCCCGCCATCACGAGCGTTTCCTTATTGGCGAGCGCAATGCGTTTTCCGGCTTCGATGGCGCGCAAAGTCGGCACGAAACCGATGGCGCCGACCGTTGCGGAAACGACCGTTTCCGCCGCTTCGTGCGTGGCGACGGAGATTAAGCCTTTTTCGCCCAATTCGATTTTCGGAATTTTGGGCGCGCCCGCCGCGTGAAGCTTTTCCAAAAGATTTTCAGCGCACGATTCGTTTTCGCAGGAAACGAGTTCAGGCTGAAACCGGGCGATTTGTTCGGCGAAAACCTGCATATTGCGCCCGGCAGCCAGCGCGACCACGCGAAAATTTCCCAGATGCTCGACGACTTTTAAAGTGTTGCAGCCGATTGAACCCGTTGAACCTAAAATTGAGACGGCTTTCATAAAACTAGAGTTCAGATTACCACAATTGAAAATTTAAAAAATAACAGGCAACCCGAAAGGCGAAAAATTTTCCGGAAAAATTTTCCAACTTTATCAAATTTTGCCGCGTCATAATTTACGGACTGGCTCAATTTATTGAGTTTTCGTCCGAAAAACTTACGTACATAGGGGAGTAAAAAAAATGAAGAAACTTTTAACTATTTCGGCACTTTTGGGCTCATTGATAATTTTTGCGCCTTCACAGGAAGCGAAAGCGGCAAGCGCGGCAAGCGTCGCCGAGCCGCAGATTCGAATTCAGCTCGGACAGGACCGTCGCTGGCGCAACAATCGTCGCTCGACCATCCAGACGCGCATCGTCCGTCGCGGTTTCGCCACCTATCGTGAAACTTATCGTGTCACTTACAGACGAAACGGAAACGTTCGCACGGAGCTTATCAGCCGCGTCAGAGTTGGCGGTCGCCGCTACTCTTACTAAAAGCTCAGAGCGGGAATCTACTCTCTCCTCCCGCATCGTTTTCTATTTAACCTCTTTCCCCGCAAAATCCTGCGCCGTTTCCAGATAATTTCCCTTATCTTCCAGATTCGACATAAACTGCCTGAATTCTTCCGATTTGTTTTTCGGAATGCTCAAAGTTTTCCATTCGCTCGAACGAAAATGTTTCGCCAGCAGAGTTATCTGCCCGACGTGTTGCCCGGTGTGCGAAATCGCGCGGTAAATCGCTTTGACGACCGTAAAATCTTCGGTGCGAATCTGCACGGTTTTGCTCAAATCATCAATTGTCAAAGAGCGAAGCGTCGCCAGCAAAGCCTGCCAGCCCGTTTCCCAAAGCTCCATTAAACCGTCGCGCGTGTCGTTTTCGGTGACGAATTCCGAATCGCGATGACGGTCAGGCTTTTCGCCGTCGGAAGTCAAAAAGCTCGTCCAGCGCGACCGCAGATTTCCGCCCAGATGCTTGACAATCGCGGCAATCGAATTGGCTTCTGCGTCAATCAATTTAAAAAATTCCTCGTCTGAAACCTGCTCGATCGCGCCTTCCGCCAGTTTTTTCTGTCCTTGAAATGTGGCGATGGCTTCGTCCAGAATGTTTTGTAAAATTTGTTCGCTCATGGTTCTATTTTTTTAAGGTTAATTACTATATCGACGTTGCCGACTTCTTCGTCGGTTCTCAGTTCGACGTTTCGTTCATCATCAATAAAATAAAACTCGCCCGTATCGTTAATTTTCTTGATTTCGTTTTTCAGCTTTTCGGCGACGTAAACTTCGCCTTCTTGCAGCGAAAAATTGTTTTTTAACTCCTGTGATTTTTCCTGCTCGATTCCGGCAAATTCGATTTTCCTTATTTTAAACTGTTTTCCCTCGTCGATGGTGATTAAAATATCGACCGTCGCGTCTTCTCCGCTCGCTTTCGGCTCGACGAATTTAGGGTCTATATCGCAGTCATAAAAAATATAACCTTTATTAAGATAAGACTTTTTCAATTTTTCAAAGCAGAATTCGCGCAAAGCTCTGCCGTTGGCGATGTCGCCCGTCTTTTGCCCGAGCATTTCCAAAATCTCTTTTGGCGAAAAAACCTTCGCTCCTTCGATTTTTATTTCGCCGAGCCGGTGACGGCTTCCTTCCCTGACTTCGATTTGGACAATAAGATTCTCCGAAACAAACTGCGGCGTGATTCCGACTATTTTCGCCTGAAAAAATCCTTTTTCAAACATCAACTCACGAGCGTATCTTTGAGCGCAATATTCGTAGCGCCGGCGGTCGAAAGTTTCCCAATCGTTCAGACAGTTTTTCATACTCTCAACCAATTCGTCGTTGGTCAGAGAGTTATTTCCCGCGAAACGAATTTCCGAGACCTGTTTTCTGGAGCCGCGATTGACGGAAAAAACCAGCCGCATACGGTTGTCTTTCAGCTTTTCGCCCAGCGCGACGACCTCCGCGTTGATATAACCTTTCCTCCAAGTCCATTCTTTGAGAGTTTTAATTGCTTTTTCAACTTCGCCGGAATTGTATTTCGCTTCGTTGAAAATAAGAATGCGATTTTCCCGGAGAAGCATGCGAAGGTCGCTTTCGTAAAGAGGTTTCGCTACCGGATTACCATAATCGCCGGAATCCAATCCGTCGAATTGAACCTCGGCGATAATCGTTTCGCCTTCTTTAAAAAGCTGTGCTTGTATCGGGTGAGCCAGAACCCATTCCAAAGCCGTGTCGCGCCCGTTCAAAAAAGATTTCCAATCCGGCTCAATCAGCTTATCGGGCAAAATTCCCGGCGTGTCGGCTTCGGCAAATTTGGCGAGCTCGATGGAAAAGCCGACCTGCAGATGCGAATTCGGCAGCATAAAATATCTGCCTTCCATATAGCCGATGGGTCGCGCGCCGGTCGGTTCGCCGACGATAATGGCATTGAATTCTTTACGAAAATCGGCGGCGTTGACCATTCCGGCGGAATACGTCGCGCGTCCGGCGAGGACGAAAAGGCGTCCGCGCTCGGCGAATTTTTTGCGTTCTTTCAGCGGCTTGATGAAAAAATCGCGCCCGCGCGTGTAATCGCCGCCGCCGTTTTGGCGCATATCGAAGACCAGTTTTTCGATCGGCGTTTTGTCGATAAAATCGAACAATTCTTTCGAGAATTTAGCGAATTCGGGGCGGCGCGGATACCAGCGAAAATTGACGTAGACGGTTTTCGCGTCTTTCAGATATTCAAAATAAAACGGCGCTTCCTGCTTTTGCATCGAAAGCGGCGCTTGTTTATAAGGCGCAATCCAATCCGTTTTCGCCGCGCGCTCGACGCCCTTCATTTCGAGCGAAAACCTTTTGCCTTTCAAATCGAGGAATTCATAAACCGCGCTTTCCGCATTTCGCGTCAAGCCCAGATGTTTCAGAAAAATCGGAGAGATAAATCCCCCAGCGCTGGCGTCCAAAGTAAATTGTTCGGTTTCGCCCTGCGGAATGTATTCGCGGCTTTGCTCGTAGATTTTTTCGACGCCAACGCCGCCGATTTTCAAGAGGCGCGCGCCGTTTAAACGCGGAAATTTTTTGTCGACTTTCGTCACGCGCAGCTCTTTGCCGAACCAGAAAAGATTCATCGGCACGCGCGGAAAAAACCAGCTCCAGCTTAAGCCCGTATGCCCGTCGCCGATGCGCGACGCGATGCGGCTCATTTCCAGAATGATTTCCTCGTCGCTCAAAGCGGGAATCCGCGCGTCGAGCTCGGCGATTAATTTTTCAAACTGCTCGCGCGATATTCGGTGAAAAGCGTTTTTGTGTCGCTTCGGCAATTCATCGGCGAGAAATCGCAAATCCTCGCGCCATTTTTCCTTGCTTTGCTTTAAAACGACCGCATTATCGATTACGGGCGAAGCGTCGCCGGCGCGCTTTAACTCAAACGTGCCTTTCGCCGCCGCGCCGGAAACTTCGCCGGAAATTTTCCCGCCTTCGACCTTTCCGTTTAAGAAAATATCGTCGCCGCCCGCATCAATTTTGAGCGCCATCACACCATTCGCAAAAACGCCGTCGATAACCGGCGCGTCGCCCAGAGGCGTAATGACCACGCCTGAAAGCTTGCCGTCCTTTTGCCGGATTTCGGCTTTGATGGACAATTTTCCCAAGCCCTGAACGTCCGCCGTGCCTTCGTATCTGCCGGAAATGTCGGTTGTCTGAGCGAATAAATTCGGCGCCCACAAAACAAACAGAAAAAATATCGAAAATTTTCGGAAACGCATACGATTTTCCCGCCCGACGATTAAGTTTTTAACGCTAGTCCTTCACTTGTTTGCGTATTTTGCGCCGGTTCAGAGCAATCGTCAATAGCGCGATTTTATTTTAATCAAAACAATCAGTTTTACTTGTAAGCTCTCATCTGAAAACCAGCCTTTCTCTGACAACTTGTTTATTTGCCTTAATAAACTTAAGAAAAATAAATTGGGATAGCTGATTGTCTCAGAAACGAACAGTTTTGAAACAACTTTTACACTTCTCTGAATGAACATTTGGGTAAAACGCCTTTATTAGTCTATATAAATATTATTTGATATGGATGCGGCACGGGCATTGCATAGCCTTATGCAATATCTGTATTGTCTGATTTTGATGCAGTTCTTAAAAATCGGTGATACGCGTAATAAATATAAACAATCAAAAGGGAGATAAAAATTATGAACCAATCAACAGGACAATCACGTTTAGTGTCGGGTCTTTTTAATGACAGACAAAGTGCGGAACGCGTTTATTCATCGCTGGAAAGTCGCGGTTATACGAAAGATGACGTCAATTTAATGATGTCTGACGAGACGCGCAATCGTCATTTCGGCGAAGGAACGCCTGAAACGGAACTTGGCAGTAAAGCGCTGGAAGGCGCCGGCGCAGGTTCGGCAATCGGCGGAACACTCGGCGCGATTATCGGCGGTATTGCTGCTATCGGAACAAATGTTTTGCTGCCGGGTTTAGGATTAGTCGTCGCCGGACCGATATTTGCGGCTTTAGCCGGTGCGGGCGCGGGCGGTTTGACCGGCGGATTGGTCGGCGCGTTAATAGGTTCGGGCATTCCCGAAGAACATGCTGCCGAATACGAATCGGGAATTAAAAACGGCGGCGTTTATATGGGCGTCAATGCGCGCAATGATGAGGACGCGCAATATTTCCACGATGAATTTAACCGCAACGGCGGCTCGCACGTCGTCGGAACCGGACTCGGCGTAGCAGGCGGCGCGGCGACCGGAGCCGCTATCGGCACTGCCATCGCGCCCGGCGTCGGCACGGTCGGCGGCGGAATAGTCGGAGCGGTGGCAGGCGGAATCGCCGGCGGCGCTGCCGGACACGAAATAGCGGAAAAAGTAAATCCGCAGCCGGGCGATGAACACGACGGCGACCACAACGTCGGAACAGGAACCGGCGCGGTCGGCGGAGCAGTAACCGGCGCGGCAATCGGTTCGGTTGTTCCCGGCGTCGGCACGGCAGCCGGCGGAGTAGTCGGCGGACTGGTCGGCGGAGTCGGCGGCGCAGTCGCCGGTCACGAAGTCGCGGAAAAAGTAAATCCCGACGATAAATTAATCGATGACGATAACGTGACCAGAAGAAGTTAAATGCTTCGGTAAAGCAGTTAAAGGGAGGTTTCACCAGAAACTTCCCTTTTTTATTTGTTTTATGCCGGGTTTAACTTTGAATTTTCTTCACAATATCTTCTCTGGAAACGGTTTCCTGCGCGCCCGACTGCATATTTTTCAGCGTCACTTTATTTTCCGCCAGTTCGGTTTCGCCCAGAACGCAGACGAAAGGCGCGTTGACTTGCGAAGCGTATTTGAATTGTTTTCCGAGCTTATCGGCTTCCGGATAAACGAGAACGCGCAAGCCTTTCGAGCGTAAATCATTCGCCAGTTTCAGCGATTCGCCCGCCGAATCTTCGTTCCAGATTGTCACCAAAACGTCCGCCGAAGCGTTTTGCAGATCGGCGGGAAACATATTTCTTTCGGTCATCACGACGATGATTCGCTCCAAGCCCAGAGAGAAACCGCACGCCGGAATCTGCTCTTTGCCGAACATCCCGATCAGCTCGTCGTAACGCCCGCCGCCGCCGATACTGCCCGCAAAATCGCCGCCGGTTAAAACGATTTCCATAATCGCGCCCGTGTAATAAGACAAACCGCGCGCCAAAGTCGGGTCAATAATTATATGAGAATCGTCTATGCCTGACAGATTGAGAATATCTTTTAATTGGTCTAATACGTCGTCCCATTCATTATTCAAGGAATCAAGGAATCCGGTTAATTCAGCCAAAATTTCTCCGTTTATGTTGAAACCATCTTTCTTGATTTCCGCGCCGATACGGGAAATCCTCTCAAATAAATCGAAAAGATTGTTTCCCGCTTCGTCGTCGATGCCGCGCTGAGCAAATTCTTTACTAACACCTTCACGCCCTATTTTATCCAGTTTGTCTATTGCCACTAAAGCGTCATTATGCTGGGATTCCGAAATACCTGCCTTATCCAATAACGCGCGTAAAAGTTCCCTGTGATTCAAACGAATCTCAAAATCTTCAAAACCCAATCTCTGCAAAATCTCGCTCGCGGCTGAAAGAATTTCCGCTTCGATAATCACTGATTTTGAGCCGATAGCGTCAACGTCGCATTGAAAAAACTCGCGGAAACGACCACGCGCCGGGCGATCGGCGCGCCAGACGGGTTGAATCTGGTAGCGTTTGAAAAACTTCGGCAAATCGTTGCGGTAATTCGCGACGACGCGCGCGAGCGGAACGGTCAAATCATAGCGCAGGGCGAGGTCGGCTAATTCTTTGTCGTTGGCGCTCAACTTTTCGCCGCGTTTGAGGATTTTGAAAATCAGTTGACTGCCTTCCTCGCCGTATTTGCCCGTCAGCGTTTCCAGATTTTCGACGGCGGGCGTTTCCAGAGGCTCGAAGCCGTAGGACTCGTAAACCTGCTTGATAATTCCGATAACGTATTCGCGGCGGCGCACGTCCGTCGGCAAAAAATCGCGCATTCCGCGCGCCGGATTCGCATTGCTCATTTTCTTTACTCCTCAAGGTTTCGCTCGGCGACCCGTGCGAAGTTTTCGTAGTGGTCAGCCAGTCTTTTAATGTCGTCGAACAAAAACCTGTCGTTATTCAAAAAATCCTTTTCGCGGAAATCGGGAACGGCGTTTTTCACTGCCTCAAATAATTCTCCGGTCGCTTTTCCCATTTCGGTTTCCAGACCGAATTCGGCAAACTGGTTTCGGCGAATCGCGGCGGCGTGATGCGCCGTCAGAATGGCGATGATGATAACGTTTTTTACGTTTCCGAGAATCTGCAAAGCCTGTCTGCCGGCGGTTGCGCCCATACTGACGTGGTCTTCGGTGTTCGCCGAAGTCGGAATCGAATCCGCCGACGCCGGATGCACGAGAACCTTGTTTTCGGAAACCAGCGAGGCGGCGACGTAGTGCGGAATCATCAAGCCGGAATTGATATTTTTTTCGTCGTAAACGAGAAACGGTTCGAGCAAATCGTTGGTCGCCTTGTCGAGCAGCTTGTTGATTTGACGCTCGACCAGATTGCCGACTTCCGAAATCGCCAATTTTAGGTAATCCAGCGCAAAGGCGAGCGGCTGACCGTGAAAATTTCCGCCCGAAATCACTTCGTCCGTCTCAACGAAAATCAGCGGATTATCGACGGCGGCGTTCAGCTCGTTGGCAAAAATTCCTTTCGCGTGGTTTAAGGCTTGCAGGCTCGCGCCGAAAACCTGCGGCATGCAGCGCAGCGAATACGAATCCTGCGTTTTGCATTTCAGTTCGGCGAGTTTTTCGGCAAAATCGCGTTTCTTTTCAATCGAATCGGTTTCTTCAATTTCGATTCCGGCGGTTTTCGATTTCGCGCGCAAAGCTTCGTGCGAGATGCCCATAAAAGAAGAATTTTCCGTAAATTTCCGAATCCAGTGCGCCACTTCCGCCTGCTCGGCGTGATTGCGGACTTTATGAATTTTTTCGTCGAAAGCGTTGCGGCGAGCGCAGAACGCTTCGAGCATCAGCGCAGAGGTCAGCGTCGCCAGCTTTAAAAGCCGCTCGAACTCGTAGACGGCAAACGCGCCGAGCGCCGCCATCACGGTCGTGCCGTTGTTTAAAGCCAAGCCTTCCTTGTAGCTTAATTCGAACGGTTTCAAAAGATCGTCTTTCGCGTCTTTTAGCCCGGAAAATTCGTCCGCTTTCAAACGTTCCAGAAATTCAGCCGTTTTGTATTCCGCGCCTTGGTATTCGACGTATCCTTCATTGATTAAGGGCAGCGCCAGGTGCGAGAGCGGGCACAAATCGCCGCTTGCGCCAAGCGAGCCTTGTTCGGGAACGAGCGGGTGAATTTGGTAATTGAGAAAATCTCTGAGCCGTTCGAGCGTATCGACTTTGACGCCGGAATAACCTTTCGCCAAAGTATTCAGGCGAATCAGCATAATCGCGCGCACTATCCGCCGCGAAAAATTTTTGCCGACGCCGGTCGAGTGCGAGCGCAATAGATTGATTTGTAATTGTTTGGCATCTTCCGGCGCAATAATCTGGTCGGCTTTCGCTCCAAAGCCGGTCGTCACGCCGTAAATCACCGCATTTTCCGACACTTTTCGGTTGATAAAATCCACACTCCGGCGCACCTTTTCCAGATTGCCTAACTCGACCTGAGCGTTTTGACAGGCGACTTTTATGACTTCGTCAAAAGTCAGCGCTTCGCCTGTAATTATAATTTTTTCCATATTCGCTTGCGATTCGCCGTTTTCGTCAGAGGAATTAATAAATATAAAATGTCTATTCGCTGAATATTATCTCATCTAACCGAACAATTATAATGCCGCCGCGCCGCAACGGCAAAAAGCCGCGCTTATGATACGCGGCTTTCCGGCTGGCTGGCGACGATTCGCTAAACGCTTACCACTTTTTGAAAGTGTAGCCGACGTAAAATAAATTCTGGTCAAAACCCGGATTGATGTTGCCGGTCGAGGCGTTCGAGATATGATGAAACTTAAAGCCGAGCGTAAAGGTTCTGCCCGAATCGGTCAGAAAATCAACGCCGCCGCCGCCCGCCAGAGTAAAATTCAGATGTTTGCCGTTGCGGTCGGGAAAAACCGGGCTGCGGTCGTCGGGAATCGTTTTATTGAAAATCAGCAGACCGGCGTTTGCCGAAATAAACGGCTGAATTTTGGCTTTGCGCCGAAAATGCAGTTGAAAACCGACCGGCGTCAAGCCGAAAGCGTAATTCGTCGTGCCGTTGCTCTGGACGACGAAAGTGTTCGGCGCGGTTTGCACAATCGGACGCCGGTCGTAATTGATGACGGCGAGCGGAATAAAATCGATCGTGTATTTGAGCGCGAGATTTTCGCTGGTGGCGATGCGGCGCGAATAGCGAAGCGCCAGTTGACCGTAGCTCGACGGGCGCGAGCCGCCGAAAACGCGCGGCATATCGGGCGCGAATCCGCCCCAGACGGAAAGCTCGTTTTTCTCGTCGAAATCGCTCGTGCCGGACGTTTGCGGCGCCGTCACCGTCGAGACAACGCCGGTTTCCCCGGTCGCCGATTTTTGCTGAACGCTCGTTAAATCCTGTGTAAAAATCACCGAAGGGCAAACTGCAATAATAATAAAAAGACTGCTTAAACAAGCAAAAGCGGTAAAAAGTTTTCGCATTAAAGTTTCTCCGTAAAAATGTTTTGGAAAGTAAAAAACGCACGCGGGCTAGGACGTGCGTTATAAGCATAAATCAATTTTTCGTTTTTGACGAAAGCCCGCTATTTAAAAAACGAAAAACCGATGTAGAAAACATTCGCGTTGTAGCCGGGATTCCATTTTTTGCCGCCGATATTGCCGTTCGAGATATGAAAATACTTGTAGCCGAAAATCATAAAATGTTTCGGATTGGTCAGGTGAACGATAAATCCACCGCCGAAATCGCCGGTAAACTGCAAGCGCCGGCTTTCGGGAATCGGCATCGGCTTATTGAAATAAAGCACGCCCGCGCCGACCTGTGCGAAAGGCTTGACGCGGCTGCCCGGAAAAAAGGTGAAACGAAAATTCGCGGGCGTCGCGCCGAAGCCGAAACTGGTTTCGCGTTTTGTCTTCGGAACGCCGGGCGTTGCCAGCGGCGAAATATACGCCGGATTTCTGACCTCGTTGGCGCGCGCGACGACGAGCGGCGTGAAGCCGAAAAGATAAGTGACGGTGATGCTTTTCGGCGTGCCGATAACGCGCCCGAGACGAAAGTTTAAGGTTCCGAGCTTGCGACCCGTCGTGTTGTATGTTTTTTCGCCGGTAAAATGCGTCGGGTCGAACGGCGCGATGCCGACTTCGAAATTGTATTCGACGGCGCCGCGCCGCGCACGGTAAACGGAGCGTTCGGTCGTCGTCTGCGGTTCGGGTTCGACGGTTTCGGCGGATTCCGGAAAGACGGAATGGTTTTCGGGCGGCTTGAAAAAGCTTGTTTCTTTTTTTATAAAAGATTCTTTTTCAATCATCGTTCGAGTCGATTCGCTGAGAGAAGATTCGCCGGGCAAAACTTCCCGGAGCGAATCGTTTTTCTGCTGAGCCGCAACCGTAAAAAATAAAACGGTCAAAATTAAAAACAGACTGCCGGCGGCGAGTCTCAAGATACCAAGCATTATGCCAATTTCCCCTTGTTTGTAATCCGGCGAGCAAAAATCTTACTGCTGCTCGCCTTTGTAAATCCGGCTGTATGAAACGTAATTATGCCAGAATTTTTCCAAATCCTTTACTTCCGCGTCCGCCAGCTCGCGCTTGACACGCGCCGGACTGCCCAAAACGAGCGAGCGCGGCGGAATCATCGCGCCCGGCGTCACCAGACTGCCCGCGCCGATTAATGAATTTCTGCCGACGCGCGCGCCGTCCATCACAATCGCGCCGATGCCGATTAAACAGCCCGTTTCGACATAACAGCCGTGCAACGTGACGCGATGTCCGAGCGTCACTTCGTCTTCCAAAACGGTCGGATGCGTCCGGGCGGAAACGTGCAGAACGCAGGCGTCCTGAATATTCGTCCGCGCGCCGATGCGTATGTAATTGACGTCGCCGCGCAGGATAGAGCCATACCAGACGCTGGAATTTTCGCCGATTTCGACATCCCCGATAACGACCGCATTTTCGGCGACGAACGCCGTCTCGTGAATGCGAGGGCTTAGATTCTGAAACGGCTTAATCATAAATTTCCGAGCGCCGGGCAAATCGGGAAGTTACCCGGTAACTTTATTTGCTCCGGCTTTGTATTCAAAAAATGGTAACAGTTTGCCTTTGTAAATGGCAAGATTTTGTTTTTACAGAGGTTCGTGGCAAACTCGTTTTTACAAAAATTTACTTTCGAAGGTTTAACCGAGCAATGGCAAAGCAACCGAAAATTTTAGCGTTCGCCGGCAGTCTGCGCGAAAAGGCTTATACCAAACGAATCGTCAAAGTCGCCGTCGAAGGCGCTCGCAAAGCCGGCGCGGAGGTGACTTATCTCGATTTGAAAGATTATCCGATGCCGATTTACAACGCCGATTTGCAGGACACGCAGGGCTTTCCGCCGATCGCCAGCGCTTTCCAAAAACTCCTGCTCGAACACGACGGTTTGCTGATTGCTGCGCCCGAATATAACGGCTCGTTGCCCGGAGCCCTGAAAAACGTGATTGACTGGACTTCGCGCGCCAACGGCGATTTAAAGGTCGCCGATTGTTACAAGGGAAAATTTGCGGCGATTATGACGGCGTCGCCCGGCAGCTTCGGCGGCATTCGCTGTCTGAAACATATGCGCGACATTTTGACGATTTTGTTTGTCAACACGCTGCCGACGGAAATCGCCGTCTCGTTTGTCGGCAGCAAATTCGACGGCGACAGCGACGAAATGACCGACGACCGGACCGAGGCGATGCTGGAAGATTTGGGCGCGTCGCTCTCCGATATGCTGCGCAAAACGCACGGCGAGGTCGAAGTCGTAGAAAGCGAAACGTCGAATGTCAGCCGCTAAAAGTCAATGAATAACGGGTTCGCCTCCAGCTTTTGTCTGAACTGCGGGCACGTCGGCGAAAGATTTGTGCCGCTTCCGAAATCGGTTGGAAACGAGCGGGCAAAACGGTAAGATAAAACTGAAAAAGGTGGAAAGTGGAAAAGAGAAAAAGGTGAAAAGGCGAAAAGCAGACCTTGCGTCTCGCAGGCAAACTTTTTTCGCTTTTTCGTCTTTCCCACTTTAAAGATTATGACCAAATGCGAGCATTTAAGCGAAATCAAAGCGGTGACGCCGAGCGCGGACGGCTGTGAAGATTGTCTGAAAACGGGCGGCTGGTGGGTTCACCTGCGGCTTTGCGAAACGTGCGGTCACGTCGGCTGCTGCGACAATTCGCCGAATAAACACGCGACTAAACATTTTCACGCGAGCAATCACCCGATTATCAAATCCTTCGAGCCGGGCGAAGATTGGGGTTATTGCTACGTCGACGATATGTTTTACGAAACGCTGCCGGCGGTCTGAAAGAAATTATTAAACGCAAACAGGCGAGCCAAGCCCGCCTGTTTGAAATTTCAAATCCGAGATTTCAGATTGATTTTACCCGCGTCAATCCGCGGTTTCATAAAAATATGAAAAAGCCGACCAAAATTTTATTGCAGACGACGATTCCGTTTGCCGAAAACGATTGGCACATCGACAGGTTTTCGCTTTTGCGGGAACATTTGGCTTCGCTGAAAGATGAAAACGGCAACGCGCTTTATAAGGTCGCGGCGCGCAACCGCGAGCAGGACGAAGAAGGAAACGACAAAATATTAAGCGTTCTGGACAAGTCCGATTTTGACGAATTATGGCTGTTTGCCGTCGATACGGGTGACGGTTTATCGAAAGCCGACTGCACCGGAATATCTCGCTTTCGGCAACGCGGCGGCGGAATTTTTTCGACGCGCGACCATCAGGATTTGGGTTCTTCGCTCTGCACGATCGGCGGCATCGGCGCGGCGCATTATTTCCACTCGAAACAGCAAGACCCGGACGAGTCGCGCCGGCTCCGCGACGACCAGGATACGAAAAATATCGATTACCCGAATTATCATTCCGGCTCAAACGGCGATTATCAAAAAGTCTCGGCGGTCGGTTCGCTTCACGAGCTTTTGCAAAAACCGGACGGCGGCGGCGCCATCGAGTATTTTCCCGCGCACCCGCACGAAGGCGGCGTCGGCGTGCCCGAAAACGAAACGTCGGCGCGCGTCGTGGCGCTCGGAAGAAGCAAAATTTCGGGAAAAGATTTTAATTTAATCGTGGCTTTCGAAAGAAGCGAAGACCGGCACGGCAACAAGCTCGGGCGCGGCATCGCCGAATCCAGCTTTCATCATCTGGTCGATTACAACTGGGACACGGAAAAAGGCTGTCCCGATTTTGTCGAAGAAGCGCCGGGCGAAGGTTTTCGAAAAAATCCGCAAGCCTTAAATGATATAAAAACCTACGTTGAAAATCTGGCTAAATGGCTCGCGCCGGCTTAAAGGTCGAAACGCGCGGCGATCGAGCGTCTCTTAAAAAATTATGAATCAGACAGCATTTGACAAGGAAAGCGCGTTTCCGCCGCTGCCGCT
>DASVRL010000336.1:0-8190 GCA_036388635.1 Pyrinomonadaceae bacterium | reverse complement strand
TTCGGCGTGATCTGCGCGCCGATCCAGGCTCCCGCTGATGTTTGCAGTTCCCGCAAAAGCCGGTAAATATTGATCTCAAGCCGTGCGTCAAACATTCCGCCGACGTGACTGGCGCGCAAAACCTGGAGCGCGTCCAATTCGCGCACCGCGCCGGCACTGGCAAATTTCGTGTAATTTTCGATTTTTTGCGGCTCTTTATCCCAATCCGAAATCCTGATTAAAAAAGATTGCACCAGCTCGTCGATTCCGCCCGGCGAAGTGTAATAAAACTGCGGCTGGCTGATTTCCAAAACGTCTTTCGCCTGCAAATTTGCTCTCGATTCCAAAAGGCTCTTTACCTCGTCGGACAAATCGGCAAATCGTTTGTCGCGTTCGAGAATCGCCGAAATCGGTTCGGTCAAATAACCCGAATAATTGGCGCGATGCAGATTCGGCTGATCGAGGCAGGCGTTGAGAAGCGGGCGAGGAAAATCTTTTTTCGCGAGCACGAAAATCTGACCATCGCGGTCAAACCAGGGCAAAACGTCAATCGTCTGATTCGGTCGCATCGCCAGTTCGAAAATTTGTCCGGTTGACGTGTGACGATAATAGTTGAGTTTGAGAAATGCCGGAGCCGCGGTTTCCTCTGCGACGGACTCGGTTATTTCGTAGCCTTCGCCAGGCGATAGTTTCTCGCCGACGATCAAAAAATTCGTCGGCGGAAACGGCAGGCTTTCACCGGCTTTGTTTGAGATGAAGAATTTGCCGACGAAACGGTTATTGACGATCCACGGATTCCAGAGCGGAACGGAAACCGTTGTCCGCAAACCGCTACGGCGAAACGCCTGTTCAAAGTCGCTTTGACTGAAATAAGTGTATTCTTCAATTAGTTCGGCGTCCCAATCTCTCCGGTAATCTTTGCGCAGCACGAATTCGGCAGCCGCGCGCATTTTCGTTTCAAAGCGAACAAACCCAGAGCGCGGACTGGCGAGTTTGACATAGGCGACGGCATGATCTCGATTAACGCTCGAACGGAAATCTCTGGCGAAAACTTCAAACAGTGCCGCGCTCGAAAGACTTGCGATCTCGCCCGCCGCGTCGCCGTCCTCGCATGGCAAATCGAGAAAAATCGTTTCTTCGCCGCCTTCGGGGACGACGAAATCGCGAATAATCAAAGTGCCGCCGGTTTTAAGCTGGGCGACTTGATTGTGAAGCGTTCTGGTAATTTGGCGGATGTCGTAATCGTTAAAGCTGGTGATGTGGTGCAGCACCGAAGAATTTAAAATGCCGTCGAGCGAATTTTCCTGAAAAACCCGGTCGGAGATATCGCCGACCGCAAATTTCAAATTCGCAGCTTGATATTTTCGGGCGGATTGTTCGACCGAAACCGGATTGATGTCCACGCCGACGAGTTCGAGATTGTGATAAAGCTGTGCTAAATCAAACGTGCCGCGCCCGGAACCGCTGCCCATATCGGCAATCAATCCTCGGGTCGGGAAATGCGCGGTTGTGAGAGCGATTTTCTGCTGCATCGAAGCGTCCATTCCGGCGAAATAATTTTCATACGCCGACGCATCGCCGCGATGTTGTCTGAAATATATATGACTTGATTTGTCTCTCATTTTTCTTACGCTAGTTTGATTGAATAATGTGCTATTTGCAAAACGCAGCATTTAACGAATGCACAGGTGGAAACATCCAAAATCGGGTGTGTCGACTTTTAGAAGTTCTTGGAATATGAATCACCGACGTTTTGTTCGGCTTGCTGAGCGGCGTCATCATCGGTCGGATTTTATCACAGGCGGGCGTTTATTCGACTTCGTCCGGCGGGCGGCATCGGCTGAGGAGCACGTATTCGAGCCCGCCCGGCAGTCTTTCTTTTTCTTCGTACGGCGCGTGAATCTTCAGAACTGCAAAAACTTGTTGAAACTTCTTGTCACATTTGTTATATTTTGTAGGCGGCTTTTTCATCAGCGGTAAAATTTAAAAAGGCGCGCTGGTTCACTCTCTCGTCCTGTTTTTCAATCTTCCTAAAAGGATTTCAAATCAAAATGCAAAAACCAAGCAAACCATCAATGCGTAAAGCATTTTTTCATGTCCCGCAGCCGAATCCCGCAATCATTCCGCATTTAAAAGTTTGTGCTGATTGCGGAACGGTCGGCTTGCCGAAAGAAAAAGTAAACGGAAGTGTTTTAGCTGAATCGGCAATTTTTGTAACCGGCATTTTGGCTCTCGCCTTTAGCTGGTTATTGACCGCTGTTATTTTTACCGGGCTGGCGGCTTATTTTGTCTGGCTATCGTACAGCAAATCGGAAGTTTGTCCGACTTGTGAAAATCCGCACATCACTTCTTACACGTCGCCGCCCCCAGCGGCAGAATCTTATTTACCTCAAAATTCTAATCCGGCAACGCCCTCTGCTAGTAATCTTGGTGTTTCTTATTGAGTCGTGTCAGGGGCAACGGTTTCATATTTTTTATTTCGCCCGCGGTAAATTCATAAACGCCCGTCCACATCGCCCGGATCGCGTCCCGGCTGTACTCGCCGGTTTTGAATCTGCATCCGGCAGCTCGGTGAATTCCGAAAAGAGAAGATTTAACTATTCCACGCCTCTGGATTGAGACGATTGAAGAGGAAAGAAACCGAGAATAAACACTTCGTTTAATAAATTGTGTCAGCACTATTTCAAACACGTAGAAAATTTATAACGAAAACTTCCCTTCGTGTAAATAGCTTTCGAGAAGTTGAATTATCGTAAGCTATTTTTAAAACTTTGGATAAATAATTATTATTCGACCTATAAATAATTATTGACAAAACCAACTAAATGGTTTCGTGGCAGGGCAACGACAGCTCGAAGCAGACATAGCCGCTTCGAGCTGTCGTCTGAATCAATTTGAATCAAGAGGTTGAAAGACTGATTTCTTAATCAAACAGCGGAATATTCCATTGAGAATAAGCCTCTGCATCAAGCCACTCCTTTGTAAATTCTTCTATCACAAAAATCTGAATTTGGATGCTATCTGATTTTACCTTCAATTTAACGAAACTTTTATGATAAGGAGGCTGGTCTCTATCGACTAACCAGTCGGGAGCCTTTTCTTTCCACCAACTGTCGTAATATTTTCGAGAATCTTCGCGGCTCGGATAGCACTCGAAATCAGCGGGCTCTTCTAGCGGAAATGGCAGCTTCATATCTTCAGCCGCCGGAATTACATGCGTGCGTTTTGTATATGCCCCGCCGCCGCCGTTAACAATATGCCAAACTATCTTTTGAGAATTATTGACCGGCACCCGGTATTTCTGGTAATTGTGCGTATCGCCGCCTAATACCAGCCGGTAATTATATTGGTTGATAACGGCGTCTACATTCCGTAATCTCTTGTTGTAGCCGCCATCGACGTAGATGGGTTTTCCAGAGATTAGAATTTTCGGCTCCGGTCCGGCTGAAATCTGGTGCAGCCATTTTTCCTGCTCGGCGTCTATGCGCCCGCGAATACCCGTATCAATACAAACGATGCGCACGTGCGGCGTATCAATATAGAAATACATATTCGGCTGATACAAATTGTTTTGGCGTATCTTTCTGAGAAGCTGTAATTTCTCCACATCTATGGTTTTACTGTTCGGGTCTTTATAGTAAGCGGTATTGTCGCAGAAATGTATCATGAAACCCACCAGCTCGTCATACCATTCGTGATTGCCGGGCAGAGCATAAATATCACCTTTATAGCCGCGATAAGGAACGTAAAATTTTTCTCGATAATCGTGAGTGCGCCCGGTCGGGTAAACGACATCGCTGCCGATGACCGTAAAAGCTGTGTCAGCCGACTCTTTTAAGAATTTATCTACCACTACGGTTTGAGAAGAATCACCTTCGCCCGTGTCGCTGAGCACTATAAACGAGTATTCAGTTCCCAAATTCGCCGGCTCCATGCGAAAGTCCGGAGGAATACCTTCGCGCTCAAGCTGTCTTTTGACCCACTGTTGACGCTTTTTATCCGTAGTATCCCAGATAAAGGCTGTAATGTGACGATAAGAGCGTATCCAGTTTAAAGGATTGCCCCAATAAAAAGCCATATTTTTTCTTCTTTCCTAATGTCGATTAAAGTCCGTGAATTAAAAACGGAACTCATCACGCCGCCATCGCTCGCTCAAATGTAATTACTGTCCGTTCCGCTCGACGCTTCCGCCGCCGGAACAGGAACTTAAAAGGAATTGGATTCTGCCGACTCGCCGCGAGCATAATATGCGTTCGGGTCTACCTTCTGTCTGCGTTCGGCGTCTTTGACCGTTTTGGTATGCATGTAGCGCAGCGCGCCGTATTCGATTGTGAGGTCGTCTATCCGCGATACGACTTCGTTTAGAAGCTCATCGGTCATTTCCTTCGGGTTGACGCCCAGATACAGCATTAACTCGCTGTAACTTCGATTTTCGTCGCCCTGATTGAGATACTCGGAATTTATGGCTTTCACGTAAAAGGATATAAAGGTAAAGCATTTATACTGTTTCCTGTATTCCAGCATCAGCTCATACAATTGCCGGAAAAGATTCTGATAATGTTCCGCAGGAGCCAGCACAATAAGCATTCGCGTCGGGTCGCCGACGGTCGAATCCAGAATTTTGTCGGTAAATGATTCAATATTTCTGACCGAAGCGTATTTCGGGCTAAATATAACCCCGAGCATGCCGAGATATTTCACCAACTCATCTATAACCTTCGGCAACCGCCCGGCAATTCGCCCCAAAGCGTGCATGTAGCCATAAGCAACGCGGTTTCTCAAAGAATTGAAAAACCCGGATTTTGCCTGGTAGTAAGAGGAAAATTGACCGACCTTGATGTTTGTTCCCAAAGCCGGTAAATCCAGCCAAACGCCGCGCTCCATCAAGGCGTCGCCCGGATTCGTTATTAACAGATAGGAAAAATCAATGAATTTATCAACGTCGAGCGTCAGAAAGCGTTTATTTTTCAAAATTTCCCGGTCTTTGTTAATGGGAATAATATCGAGCGTGAGCGTCGCTATCACACCAAACTGACCCATTCCGGCAAGTAGACGGTAAAAGTCCTCCCGATTGGTGTCCCTTCCGCAAGTCACTACCTCGCCGTCCCAATTTACGTATTCGAGTCGTTTAATGTTATCTATAAAAAGACCGAACCGGTGTGAGCCCGGGCTGATGCCGCCGACGGAAGCGAATCCTCCAGCCGTTATATGATTATGATCGCCTATAATCGGAAGCCCGAAGCCTTTCGGCGTCAAATAAGCGTCAAGTTCCGCCAAAACAATTCCAGACTGCACGTAAACAACCATCTCATCGGCGTCAAACTCCAATATCCGATTGAGTTTTTCAGTGCAAAGAACGCTTCCCTTTTCCGCCAGCACCAAATCATTGCTCGAATGCCCTTTGCTCCTGACCGTGAGCTTCTGTTTTAAAAGCTTCACTTCCTTAACGACGGCAATAATGTCTTCCGTCGTTTGCGGAATATAAACCTTCAGAGGATATTTGGGTTCGATATAAGGATTGGCAATGCGTTCCCAATCATAGCCGAGGCTATCGAGACTGTCATGCGAAAAAGTTTCGTGGCTGGTGACGGAATAGGACAAGCTCATAGGGAAAACTCCTTTTAGTATCTATACAAGTTAGGGCGCGGATTTTCTAAGACAAGTCTCCTGTAAATATTTCAATATACGCCGCGGCGGCAGACAGTTAAATGTTCTCTGACCGTCTGGCTTTTCGCCGCCGCGGCGTCACGTGATTTAATCAAGAGACTTTAAAACCGATGTTCATTTAGGAATTGAAGCATTCTCGGGAAAATATCGAGATGACAGTTTTTACCCATAAATACGTCCTGATGCCCGTAATTCGGGAAAACGTGCAACTGATGCCTGCCGGGCGTTAACTGTTCGAGCTCATTATAACAATGAACGTTCGAGTCGGTGAATACGCGATTATTTCCTCCGGTCATAAACAAAACAGGGGTTTCAATATCTCTCGCATGTTGCAGGTAATCGTCGGGCAGGCGATTATATTTCTGCTCCTTCGGAGCGTATTTAACCGCCCGCCCCGCCTTATACATGCGCCGCACGTGTCTGTAATAATGCATGCTCGTCCCGCCGTATAAATCGCCGCCCCGGTGATGAGTTACGTCGTGTAAATTTTCGTGACTGTATAAAGCAGGCCATCCTGTGCCCCACATCATACTGAGCATATGACAAGCCGGAACGTCGCATTCGCGGTGAAATAAGCTGACCACCTTATTAAACACTTTACCTCTTGTAATTCCGGGGTCTTCACTCCAACGCGTATTTATATACGGAAATCCGACGATGAATTCCACTAAAAAAGGCGCTACATTTAATTTAATCTTCGACCAGCCGGGCACTCTCGGCGTCAAAGCGGCGCTATTGGCAATCACGCTCGTAATATTATCAACGGCTTTTCCGAATAAGCTCATCGTAAAGGAAACCGCGCCGAGGCAGTGGCAGATTACATGCAGACGACGATTGCCGATTTGCTCGCGAATTTTGGCGAGCGCCGCCGGATAGTCGAACAATGCAATATCGTCCATGTTAAAGCGATGCGGAGCCAGGTTATAAGGAAACCTATTGCTCATGCGGTAATCGAGACACCAGACATCCGTAAAACCGTTATCGAGCAGGTAGCTCACCAGATTGTAATGCTCGGGCATGATGAACATATCTGACGAGGTAGTCAGCCCGTGAATTATAAGCACGACGTCATCGCATGCGGCGCGATTGAACCTGAGCATACTCAAACCCAACTTATCTTCCGTGCTGAAATAGTGCGTCGAGACCTCGGCGTCTTTCACGCCTTCCAAGGTGAATAACGGAACTGCCCGCCCGTTGCCGACGGCATCTTTGCCGCCTTGCGCAGCCAAACCGGGCTTGTCTCCGTTTCCGTTTTCGGACGGCTGCGGCACTCGGCTTATATAAATATCCCACAAAGTGCCGACAAAGAATTTACCAAACGCGGATAAAGCCTGAGCTCGGTCTGACAGCCGCGGAGCATCGACGCGAAAAGTAGAAAGCTGCTTGAGAAAATCAAGCATATAAATGTGCATGATACCGGCTGCGTAGACCTCTGCGCGAGCCTCTTCTTCGGTGCTTACGTGCCCGCGAAAGATTTTTGTAAAGAGAGTCGTCGTATCTTCCCAGACATCGAAGCCCGGGTCATCTCGAATCAATTTATGCCCGCTCAGCGTAAGCGGACCTTCAGCGTCGCTAAAGTAAAGACGATAGAGCATGTGCTTTACAGTCGGGTTTTCAGTATCAACGAAAAGATTGAAAATCCCTTTTTCAACCTCCGAATCTCCCCAGAGAGACTCGCAGCTGACGACGCCCGCCGCCGGAGCTTCGTGAGCGGCGTCGGTAATGAAGCGGTTGACGTCGTCAATCGAGATTGTCAGCCGAAATTTGATAAAAGTTTCTGCGGATTCTCCCGTTCGATAACCGGCATCGTAATCGGTTTCGCCTTCGGTGATGTAACCTTTCATTTCTTCGGTAAAACTCAAAGAAGCTTTCGCGTCAATAACAGCAGGCTTAGACAAAATTTCTTCGCTTTTGCTCTTATTCGTGTGTTTGTTCGTTATTTCTTTTACTTCAATCATGTGTTTTGCTCTCTTTTCTAATTAATTCCGCAGCAAAGCGGTCGGCGAGCGCCGCGATAGTAAGGGATGGATTAGCGCCGACCGGACCCGGCAATACCGAACCGTCGGCGATATACAAGCCCGGACAGTTAAAAACCTCGCCGAAAGAATTAACCACTCCCATCGCCGGATTAATTCCCATCGGACAGCCGCCGAGAGGGTGAACGGTTATCGTCCTGCTCAGATACATTAGCGGATTCGCCTGGAATTTTGCCTGTAGGATGTCGGCTATTTTCCGGGAAGTTTTCGTCAGTTGCTTGAAAAGGGGTTTTGAGCCGCGTTTGTTCCAATCGACGTCCAGATATTTCTCATTAGCGTCGAGCTTCATATTGCCGTCCGGGCTGTCAAGCCCCATCCCGAGCAGCGGTAGCGAAGCATACGAATATTTACTCGCCGTAAAAACTTCCGCAATTTCGGCGCTTAAATCGCTGTCGGTATTTAAACCGAGCACACCGCAGATATATCTGGAAAGAAAACGCGCGTATCGCTTCAGCGAGTTGCCCAAATCAACGCTCTGAATAACCCAGTTTAAAAATTCAGGAAAACC
>DASVRL010000335.1:0-5504 GCA_036388635.1 Pyrinomonadaceae bacterium | reverse complement strand
GAGGCAAATCAGCAAAACGGAAATGTGATAAATGGTGGATTCAAATTTTCGGCTGCCGTCGTAAATCGAGCCGGAATACACTTTCCGGTGCCAGGGAAAAATTTTAAAGGGAAGCGGCGAAATCGGAATGCCGAGATGTTTATTAATGATTCCCGCGCTCAAATCCACCAAATCCGGAAAAAGCGCGCCGCCGAAGCAAACCAAAAGCAAAAAGCGATTTTGTTTACGGGCAGTAAAAAAAGCCGCAGCCAATAGAAAAAGAGCAAAACCGACGTCGATTTTTGCGGGCAGCGGGTAATTATGAGGCAAAAAATCCAAAACGCCGTGAACTAAAATCCCGGCGAAAAATCCGGCGGCGAGCTTCGGCAGATTCCAAATTTTTTCATTCGGTTTCAAATTCAAAACCGCCGCCGTCGCCAAACTTCCAAGAACGTGAAACGTGACGTTCATTTCGATTTTTCCAGCGTTTCATTCAGCAAATCCCAAACTTTCCGAATATGTCTTTCTTCGACGCGAATGCTTCCGACCGAAAGCCGCAGCGTGAATTTGCCGTTCAGTTTCGTGTGCGAAAGATACGCCGCGCCGGAAGCGTTGATGTCGTTCATTATCTTTTCGTTCAGCGCGTCGAGTTCTTTTTCGGCAAAGCCTTCGGGCGCGGCGCGAAAGCAGACCAGCGCGAACGGCACGGGCGCGAGCAATTCAAAATCCTGAGCGTCGTCAACCCACGAGGCGAAAGCCCGCGCCAAACGGCAATGCTCTCTTAATCTTTCAATCAAGCCTTCCTGCCCGAAATAACGCATCACGAACCACAGTTTCAGCGAGCGAAAACGCCGACCGAGCTGGATGCCGTAATCCATTTGATTGGTCACGCTTTCCGTCACTTTCAGATATTCGGCGACGAGCGAAAAGGTTTTTTTGAGCAAATCCAAATCCTTGACATACAAAACCGACAAATCAAACGGCGTGAAAAGCCATTTGTGCGGATTCGTGACGATTGAATCGGCGCGATTCATACCTTTAAAATACGCCTGAAATTCGGGCACAATCGCCGCCGAACCGGCATATGCCGTATCGACGTGCAGCCAGAGATTGTGTTTCTCGCAAACGTCGGCGATTTTTTCGACCGGGTCGACGCTCGAACTGGAAGTCGTCCCGACGGTCGCGACGACGCAGAACGGCAAAATTCCGTTTCGGCGGTCTTCTTCGACCGCTTCGGCTAATTTTTCCGGCAGCATTTCAAAACGCTCGTTCGCCAGAATTTTCCGCAGCGATTTTTGCCCGAGTCCGAGCAGGATGACGGCTTTGTCAATCGAAGAATGAACGTGCTCGGAGCAGTAAACGCGCAAAAGCGGCAACTCATCGCGCCCGCTCATTCCGTCTTCGCGGATGCGCAGGTTTAGTTTTTCGCGCGCGACGGCGATGGCGTGCAAGGTGGAAACCGAAGCCGTGTCGTAAATAATTCCTTTAAATTCGCCCGTCAGATTCATCATTTGCCGGAGCCAGTCGAGCACGACTTCTTCCAGCTCGGTCGAAGCGGGCGACGTGCGCCAGAGCATCGCCTTCATATCGAAAGCGGCGGCGAGCATTTCGCCGAAAACGCCGACCGAACTGGTCGAAGTCGAAAAAAGCCCGTGAAAATTCGGGTGATTCCAATGCGTCACGGCGGGCAGAATCAAGTTTTCAACGTCTTTCAGAATTTCCGCAAAATCTTCGCCTTGCCGGGGCGCGGACGGCGGCAGAGCGTTTTTCAAATCGTTCGGCTGATTCTGCGATAAAACCGGAAAATCTTCGAGGCGCTCGAAATAATCGGCGATCCAATCGACGATTTCGTGACCGAAACGGCGAAAATCTTCCTTCGGCATATCGCCTGAATTGTTTTGTTCGTTCATAATTTTTTAATAACAATTTACCATACGGAAATTCTAAACGCGGAGATTTTAAGAAATGAAACCGCGGCTCGACACGGATGAACGCGGATAAGAAGAAGAAGATTTTACCCGGTCGTGTTTATCAAGCGGCGAAGCCTACTTTGGTATTTCTTCTGCCGGTTTGTGTCGTTATAGTAAAAATATAAACGGATTTTAGCCGATAGACACTCGACAGGCTATCCGAATCAGGTATAATTTCTTTCTGTGCAAATTTTCAGAATCAAAACCGCGCGGCTTAAACTTTGCACCGGTAATCTGCGTATTAAACCCCAAGCCGCGCTAGTCAGATATAAAATTTAGTAAAATAGTCTTATCCATAGAGGTAGGTAAGTAAATATGAAAAGAATTTTTTTGAGTTTAGTAGTGCTCGCTTCCGTTTTGATGTCTTTTACGGCTTGCGTCGATAAAAGCGCCAATAGCGGACCGACCAATCAGGGCGGCGACACCATCAGAATCGGCGTTTACGGCGATACGACCGGCGCGACTTCCAGCTTCGGGCAATCGACGAAAAACGGCATCCAGCTGGCTTTTGACGAAATCAACGCCGGCGGCGGCGTCAACGGCAAGAAGCTGGAGATGATTTTCGAAGACGACCAGGGAACGCCGGAAAAGGCGAAAACGGTTATCTCGAAGCTGATTAATCAGGATAAAGTGGTCGCCGTTTTAGGCGAGGTCGCGTCGTCGAACAGCTTAGCCGCCGCGCCGGTCGCGCAGGAAGCGAAAATCCCGATGATTACGCCTTCGTCCACCAATCCGAAAGTCACCGAAATCGGCGATTACATTTCGCGCGTCTGCTTTATCGACCCGTTTCAAGGCGCGGTGATGGCGAAATTCGCGTCAAACACTTTGGGCGCGAAAACCGCCGCCATCCTCGGCGACAACAGCTCGGATTACAGCAAAGGCTTGACGCAGTTTTTCGAACAGGAATTTACCAAGCTCGGCGGCAGAGTTATCACCAAGCAGACTTACGCTCAGAGAGACCAGGATTTTAAAGCGCAGCTGACGCAGATGCGCGACCAGAAG
Organism: Pyrinomonadaceae bacterium; assembly: GCA_036388635.1. GTDB lineage: Bacteria > Acidobacteriota > Blastocatellia > Pyrinomonadales > Pyrinomonadaceae > JALZHR01. The sequence goes on along the minus strand of DASVRL010000335.1, from coordinate 2,553 downwards.
CCGGACGTGATTTATATTCCGGGTTATTACAGCGAAGTCGGCATTATCGCCAAACAGGCGCGCGAGCTCGGTATGAATCAACCGCTGCTCGGCGGCGACGGCTGGGATTCGCCGGAACTCTGGAAACTCGGCGGCGCGGCTTTGAGCCCGGCGTACATTTCCAATCACTATTCGGCGGACAATCCGGCGCCGGAAATTCAAAATTTCGTGAAAACCTATCAGGCGAAATTTAATGTCGCGCCCGACAGTCTCGCGGCTCTCGCTTACGATTCGGCAAAGGTTCTGGCGGACGCCATCAAGCGCGCGGGCGGAACCGACAGCGCGAAATTAAAAGACGCCATCAACGCGACGAAAGATTTTAAGGGCGTCACCGGCACAATCACGCTCGACGCGAGCCGCAACGCCGTCAAATCGGCGGTCGTTTTGTCGCTCGACCCGGCGGGCAGCAAATTCGCCTTTAAGGAAACGATTTATCCGGAAGGCATGACGCCGCCGACCACGACCACCGCAAATACGAATACAAACAGTAATGCGAATGCGATGACGGCAAATACCAATATGACGAATTCAAACTCGAATATGAATTCGACGGCGAATACAAACACGGCGAATACAAACGCCAACACCAACACCAACACGACGAGATAAGTCGAGGGTCTGGAGAGTCTGGAGAGTCCGGAGAGTCAAAGGGAATATTTTCAATCTGACTCCGGACTTTCCAGGCTCCCAAGACTCTCCGGACTCTTTTGATTTTATGGACACTTTTGTTCAGCAGCTTATCAACGGCTTGACCATCGGCTCGATTTACGCGCTGATCGCGCTCGGCTACACGATGGTTTACGGCATTCTGCGCCTGATTAACTTTGCGCACGGCGACATTTATATGGTCGGCGCGTATGCGGGTTTTATGCTCGCTACGGCGCTCGGTTTTGCCGCCAACCCGTCGGCGCTCGGTTTTGCCGTCACGCTGATCGGCGCTATGGCGATTGCCGCCGCGATGGGCATGGCAATCGAGCGTTTCGCTTATCGTCCGGTCAGGAAATATTCGAAAATGACGACGCTGATAACGGCAATCGGCGTGTCGCTTTTAATCGAGTATCTTTTCATTTTCTTTTTCGAGCCGAAACCGCGTTCGTTTCCGTCATTAATTACCAACGAAAACTACACGCTTTTCGGCAACGCGACGATTTCCACGACGCAGATTTTAATTTTCGTCGTGTCGGTTTTTTTGATGATTGCCCTGCAATACATCATTTTTTACACGAAAGTCGGCAAGGCAATGCGGGCGGTTTCGTTTAATCTGAACTCGGCAAAGCTGATGGGCATCAACACGGATTTCGTGATTGCCTTTACCTTTGCTCTCGGGTCGGCGCTGGCGGCGGCGGGCGGCGTTTTGACGGCGCAGTATAATCCGAAAATCGACCCGCTGATGGGCATTCTCTACGGCTTAAAAGCGTTTGTCGCGGCTGTTTTAGGCGGCATCGGCAATATTCCCGGCGCGGTTCTCGGCGGCTTGCTCATCGGCGCGGCGGAAACTCTGGTCGTCGGTTACGGCGGCTACATCGGCGTGCCTTCGACTTATCGCGACGCCGTTGCCTTTGCCATTTTGATTCTGGTTCTTTTGGTTCGTCCGGCTGGTTTGCTCGGCACGAACGTGCAGGAAAAAGTCTAGTCATTTATCATTTAACATTTATCATTTACCGATACGAAAATCGGTCGGTGATAAATGTTAAATGTTAAATGTTAAATGAAAAATTATGTCTTCCTGGTCGAAGAGTTTAATAGTTGGAATCATCCTCGTCGTCGTTCTTTATGTTTTGAACCTGATGATGAGCAGCGGCGGATTTTTCGGTATGGGCGTTGACGATTATCAAGCCCGCCTGCTGGTTTTTATCTGCATCAACATAATCCTGGCGACGTCGCTTAATCTGATCAACGGTTTTACCGGGCAGTTTTCCATCGGGCACGCCGGATTTATGGCGGTCGGCGCTTATGCGTCCGCTTATTTTACGGTTAATTACGGCAAAGCGCTCGAAGGCTCGTTCGGCTTTCTGGGCGAAACCGGCGCTTCGAGCGTCGTGCTGCTGGTGGCGATTCTTATCGGCGCCATCGTCGCGGCGATTATGGGCTTGATTGTCGGCATTCCCAGCCTGCGTCTGAAAGGCGATTATCTGGCAATCGTGACGCTCGGATTCGCCGAAATTATCCGCATCGTGATTTTAAATATCGACGCGGTCGGCGGCGCGACCGGTTACGCCGTTCCGGGTTACGCCAATTTTCTCTGGATTGGAATTTTTACGATAATTACGCTGGTCGTGATTCACAATATCGTCAAATCCGACTCGGGGCGCGCGCTTATCTCCATTCGCGAGGACGAGCTGGCGGCGGAAGCGATGGGCGTCAACGTGACGCGCTACAAAGTTACTTCCTTTGTCGTCGGCTCGGCTTTTGCGGGCATCGCGGGCGTTCTTTTCGCGCATTATAATAAATTTCTGCACACCAACGATTTTCAATTTATCCGTTCGTTCGAGATTATCATTATGATTGTCATCG